>JBEOKA010000172.1:0-16848 GCA_040275325.1 Myxococcaceae bacterium
TACGGCGAAGCCACCGACCCGGAGCACGCCGTCACGGTCATTCCCCGCGCCTACCTGGGCTCTCGCTACTACTCGAGCGACGAGTTCGAGGCCGAGGTCGACGTCGAGTACGAGCAGCTGTCGCCCGAGTTCCCGCCGCTCGCGCCCGATGATCAGCGCTTCATCGAGCTGTCGTTTCGCATCAAGTACACGCAGGTGAGCATCTTCGCGGTGCCCGACGTTCCGGGCCTGCCCTCGGTCGACGAGATGCGGCTCATGTGGCGGTACTTCACGCCCGAGGGCCAGGAGATCGTCGGCAACAGCGCGAAGGATCAGGTCGAGCAGATGATGGAAGATCGCGTGACGGTGCCGAAGAGCCGCTTCCGCATGAAGCTCGCGCTCGCCCATCAGCGCAACGGCAACGTGAAGGTCGAGGGCTTCGTGAACGGCAAACGGGTGGCCTGGAAGATCCTCACCGGGCTCGGCGGTCGCACGGGCAAGGTCGCCGTCGGCTGTCGCAACCTGCAGTGTCGCTTCTCGGAGCTTCAGGTGCGTGGGCGGCCGATGCCCAAGCCACCGTCCACCGCAAACTGAACCCTTCTTCGGCGCGGCGGCTCCCAACGGGTGAACGTCGAAACGAGGAGTTCCCCCATGTGCATGGCCGTCACCTGTCCCACCTGCGGAAAGCCCGATTGGCGCGGCTGCGGAGCCCACGTCGAGTCGGTGCTCGGCAACGTTCCCAAAGACAAGCGCTGCAAGTGCCGTGAGGCGCCGGTCAAGAAGGCGAACGCCGCGCCCCCACCTCAGCCGACACGCTGACTCCGATGCAGTGAGTCGTCGGTTCGAGGGTAGGCTGGCCGCCTCGTGGAAGGCCGGTTGCTGCTCAAGGACTGCAGTCTCTTCAGTGCGGATGGCCGCGTGCGAACGCACATGGCCGTGCTCGTCGAAGGGAACGCCATCGTCCAGGTGGTGAACGATCAGGAACTCCCCGCGCGGCCCGGTGACTGGGCCGTTCGGTGCGACGGTCGGCTCGTGACGCCAGGCCTGGTCGACTGCCACACCCGCCTCGTCAACGCCCAGCTCTCGCCGTGGTCGGGCCATCACCTGCTGCGGCCGCTGGAAGATCGCTACCGTGTCGAGGGTGAGCTCGATCGTCGCCTCACGGTGGCCGAGGTCGAGGCGCTCACGGCCGTGTCGATCGCGCGCGGGCTGCTGCGCGGCACCACGCTCTTCGTCGAACACCTGCACGCGCCGACCTGGGTCGAAGAGGCGCTGCTCGTCCAATCCCGTGTCGCTGCGCGGCTGGGGGCTCGGCTGATCAACAGCCACGCGTCGAGCAGTCGACAAGAGGGCTCACCCGGACCCGCGCAGGTCGAGGCCAACGCCCGGTACGCCGTCGCGATGAAAGAGAACCCGCTCGTGCGTGGAGCGCTCGGGGTGGCCAGCTCGTTCTGCGCCGATGACGATCTGCTGCGGCGCGTGGGCCGCTTGAAAGAAGAGCTCGGCGTCGGAGCGCACTTCCGCATGGCCGAGAGTGACGAAGATCTCGCCCTCACCTGGGATCGTCACAACACGCGCATCGTGAACCGGTTCGAGACGTTCGGCTTGCTCGGCGGGGCCTCCATCGGAGCCCACGCGCGGGCCATCGATCGCGCCGAAGCGCAGCGGCTCGCCCGAACCAGAACGCTGATCGCCTTGAGCCCGCGGCTCACGCACACGCTCGAGGGTGGCAGCGCGCTCGGCATGGAGGCGGTGTTGCTGAGCCAGAACCTCGTCGGCCTCGGCACGGGCGGCAGCGGCACGTTGTGGGAAGAGCTGGCCGCGAGCTTCACCGGCGTGATGACGCTCGCGCGCTCGGGCCGAATGCTCGACCCCGACAACCTGATGGCGACGTTCCTCGTCGGTGGACCGGCGGAGCTGTGCACGATGGTGTTCGGGCAGCCCTCGGGAACGCTCGACGTGGGCGCGCTCGCAGACCTCGTGGTGCACGACTTCGTGCCGCCGCAAGAGGCGGGCAACTTCACGCCACACCTGCTGATGCAGCTGAGCCAGACGCGCGCCGCGTGGACGATCGTGAACGGCAAGGTGGCCGTGCGTGAAGGGCAGTTGCTGGCGACGCCGCACCTGGCGCTCGAGCACGAGGCTGCGAAGGCCGTCGAGGCGGTGTGGAAGCGCTCCTGAAGACGCAGCTCGCGCGCCGGCGTGAGCGGCTGCCCGACGACACCACCTGCTTCCGGTGGATCGACGGCGAGCTCAGCGGCGTCACCGTCGACGTGTTCGGCTCGGTGGCCGTGCTCTCGTTCTATCGCGACGCGACGAGTGACGAGGCGAAGCGGCTGGGTGAGCTGCTGCTCGGGCCCGTCTCGAGCGTGTACGTGAAGTATCGGCCTCGCGAAGCGAAGCGGGCTGCGAACGAAGCCGTCGACGTGTTGGCGCCAGTGGAGCCGATCGCCGGGGTCGCTGCTCCCGAGTTGGTCGTGCGTGAGCTCGGCGTCGACTTCGTGATTCGACCCTCGAATGGCCTGTCAGTCGGCCTGTACCTCGATGCGCGTGATGCCCGCCGCTGGGTGCGCTCGAACTCGAAGGGTCGCCGGGTGTTGAACCTCTTCTCGTACACGTGCGGGTTCGGCGTGGCTGCCCGGCTTGGAGGTGCCGCCCGCGCCGCGAACGTCGACGCGTCTCGCAAGGTGCTCGACTGGGGTGAAGAGAACCTGGCGAAGAACGGCCTGACGCCCGACCGCTTCGACTTCATCGCCGGTGACTCGTTCGACTGGCTCGCGCGGTTCGCGAAGAAGCAGGAGCAGTTCGAGCTGATCGTCCTCGACCCACCCGGGTTCGCGACGACGAAGACGAGCCGCTTCACCGCGAGCCGCGACTACCACCAGCTCGTCGCCGCCGCCGAGAAGGTGCTCGCTCCGAAGGGCCTGCTGCTGTCGATGTGCAACGTCGAGGCGCTGAGCGTGAAGGAGTTCGAGGCGCAGGTGGCGCGTGGCCTCGGTGCGCGAAAGAGCCGTCGGGTGATGTCGTTCGGCGCGAGTGACGTCGACTTTTCACAGCCCGGCGCCCTCAAGTGTCTGGTCGACGAGGTGTCATGATCCCACTGCTCGCCGTCATCGTCACGCAATGCGCTCCGGCCGCGCCTGAGGCGCTCGTCGAGGTGTCGCTGAAGAAGGGCAGCCACGTGAAAGACGTGGTGGCGTTGCTGAGTCGAAGCACCTGTCACGAGTACGACCTGGGCCCGGGCCTTGGAGAGGCGCCCGTTTCGCTCGTCGTCAGCGGCACCGTGCCTGCGGCGGCGCTCGATGAGCTTGCGACAGCGGTGCTGCGAAGCGGGGGCGTGACGATCAACCGTCAACGGCAGCTCCGAAAGTGGCTTCCAGCGTGCGACCCGACGGTGGCGAGCGCCGAGCTCAGCCGCCTGAAGAAGACCGATTCGTGTTCCCTGAACCTGACGGCCTTCGGGCGGCCAGAGTCGGTGATGGGGTGTGTCGATGTCTCTGTGAAGCTGAGCGAGGCCGGTGATGGCGGGGTCGAGCTGCGGGTCGACTCTGTCGGCGAGTTGCTGCAGGCGGTTGGGCTCGAGGCGGGCGATCGAATTCTGTCGCTCCCTTCATCGCCGGTGGCGCCGTTCACGCTCTCTCTCGTGCGGGCGGGAAAGCCGCGAACCCTCTCGTGTCAGGTGGTGGGTGACGTAGCGACGTCACCGCTGCACCCGATGCGGTTGCTGCAGGCTGGCATCGATCGCCAGGCGAGCTGCGTGATTCCCGAAGACGCGTTCCTGACGAAGGAGTCTGTCGTCGAGGTCGACACCACACGGGCGCCGCGCTTCACGTGGGAGTGTCTGATGCGCACCGCCCGCGTCGTTCCTGCTTTCCGGAGCGGCGAACGAACGGGGCTCAAGCTGTTCTCGATTCGGCCCGGCAGCGTGCTGGCGAACGTGGGGCTGAAGAACGGCGATGAGCTTCGAACGATCAACGGTGAAGCCGTCGGAACGTCACCCGAGGAGTTGTTCGTGCGCCTGAGGAAGGAGCGCCGCTTCGTGCTCGAATTTCAGCGAAACGGTGAGGCCATGACGCGAACGATTCAGCTGAAGCGGTGAGCTCACCAGATGGGGTGCTGCGAGCCAGTGAGGGTGGCGAAGATCACGAGCCGGTGCGTACCGAGGTGATGCGCCAGGGAAACCCGGGAATCGGGTCGACGATCGGTCCGCCATCGTCGTTCACCGCGCAGGGCAGGGTGCCCAACAACACGACCGCCGTGTCTTCGAGCTGCTCGATACGCTTCTGATTCTCCCGGTGCGCCACGACTGCGCGTCGCCGCCGCACGAAGGCCAGCACCATCAGCACCGCGGCCGCGCTCCACAACAGCGTGCCGCTCATGAACAGCACGGGCCACCACGGGAAGTGCAGGGCGACGTGCTCTCGAAACGCCTGCTCCTCGAGTGACAGCGAGGTGTGGAACGCGCGGGCGAACGACTGCTCGAAGATGACGCCCTGGCCCATCAAGTCGATCAGCTCACCGAACCGCTCGGCGCCGTGGCGGGCGAAGAGGAAGTTCACGAACTCCGAGCTCTGGGCGTAGGCGACCTCGACGTCTTGCGGGCGCTCGGGGAAGCCATCGGAGAGGGCGTCGAACGAATAGAGCCGGTTCGTCGCGCTCGCGATGGCCATCGTCGAGAAGTGCTCGCTGCGAAACTGGCGCTCATGCGTCACCATCTGCGCGACGCCTTCCTGGAACCACCGCGGCCAGCCGCGACCGAGCCGGCCCAGCGCGATGTGCACCAGCTCATGCCGAAGCGTCGTCTTGCCCTCTGGCGTCGCGATGGTGCGGGCATCGACGAGCATCACGTTCGCGTCGGGCCACGCCAGCGCGACCGCCCAGCCCGGAGGCCGCGAGCCCGGCAGCGCCATCGCCTCGTACTCCTCCCGGCCGAGCGCCACGCGCACCTCGGTCGATCCCTTCCAATCACGGCCGATGAGCTGCGCGACCTCGTCACGGAGTTGCTCCAGCTCGGGTGCCAGGGCTCGGGCGGGCTGCTCCGCGCGCTCCGACGCGAGGATGTGGAACCGTGCCGAGTCGAACGCGACCGTCTTCACCGGCGCCGCGGTCGCGAAGGTGGGCAGATCGATCGGCCCTTCGGCCGGAGGAGGCGACGACGCCAGCACGACTGTCAGCAACGCGGCGAGCATGCGCTTCACCATCAAACGGCGAAGTGGCCTTGTCGACCAGTGCCCACCCGAACGGCGTGCTTCAGGGCATGAGCTTCAGCGCTGCATCCAGCTCCACGCCAGCCACGCGAACCCGCTTGCGGCGCGAGGTCTCGCCTTCGATCAGCTCGACGGCGGACTTCTTCGTGCCCAGCTCGTCGCTCAGAAACTCGATCAACGCCGCGTTGGCCTCTCCATCCACCGGAGGCGCCGACAGCGCGATCTTCAGCCGCCCATCGTGTTCACCCACCACCTTCGTTCGCGAGGCGCGCGGCTGCACCAGCACGCTCAGCTCGACCCCGCCCGCGACGGCCTTCGCCCAGCTCATTCTCCGGTCTTCTTCACCAGGTACGCGACCTCGGCGCCGGGCTGCTCGGTCTTGAAGGTGTCGAGCAGCTTGCGGTGCGACTCGATGGTCTGCTCCAGCTGCGCCTCGAACTGCACCTTCTGGCGGCGCAGCTCGGCGATGTCGCCCTTGAGCTCGACGATGCGGTTGCTCGCAGTGGCGACGATCTTCTCGGCCTGCAGCTCGGCTTCGGCGAGCTTCACCTCGGCCTCCTTGCGCGCCTGGGCCTTCACGTCTTCCGAGATGCGCTGGGCGGTGACCATCGTCTCCTGCAGCGTCTTCTCCCGCTCGAGGTGCGTCTCGAGGCGCGACTGGGTGCGCTTGAGCTCTTCCTTGAGCGAGATGTTCTCACGCACCACCTCTTCGAACTCGCTGGCGGTCAGCTCGAGGAAGCCCTCGACCTCCTTCTTCGAGTAGCCGCGGAAGCTCACCTCGAAGCGCTTCTGGCGGATGTCGAGCGGGGTCATCTTCATGGCGTTCGTCCTCGTTCAGTCGGCGTGCAGACTCGCGGTGGAGCCTGCCTCGCCCTCACTGCTTTTCCAGAAAGCTGTCGCCGAGCTGTTTGGCCCGCTGGGTCGCGGCCTCGACGGCGTCGATGAGCGTGGTGCGCAGACCGCCGGCCTCGAGCGTGTGCAGCCCCGCGATGGCCGTGCCTCCCGGGCTGGTGACCTGATCCTTCAACGTGCCCGGGTGCGCGCCGGTCTCGAGCAGCAGCTTCGCCGAGCCGTAGAGGGTCTGGGCCGCGAGCTTGAGCGCCACGTGCCGCGAGAGCCCGACCTTCACCCCGGCATCAGACAGCGCCTCGATGATGAGGAAGATGTACGCCGGCCCACTGCCCGAGAGCCCCGTGACGGCGTCGAGCAGCACCTCGTCGAGGACGTAGGTCGTCCCCACCGCGTCGAACATCTTCTTCGCGAGCTCGAGATCGGCCGGGGTCGCGTGCTCTCCGCCCGAGACGGCGGTGGCGCCGAGGCCCACGAGCGCCGGCGTGTTGGGCATGGATCGCACGATGCGCGCGCCACCGCCGAAGCGTCGCTCGATGGCGGCGATCGGCACTCCGGCGGCGACCGAGATGACGAGCTTCTTCGCGTCGATGACGGGCGCGATCTGCGTCAGCAGCTTGTCCATCGCCTGCGGCTTCACGGCCAGCACCACGATGTCGGCGGCGCGGGCGGCGGCCACGTTGTCGAAGCCGACCGTGATGCCGTGCGTTTGCTCGAGCTCGGCCTTCTTCTCCTCCCGCTTCACCGTCGCCGTGATGTTCGAGGGCTTCTCTCCCGCGCGAATGAGCCCGCGAATGATCGCGTTGGCCATGTTCCCTGCGCCGAGAAAGGTGATGCGCTGATCGATCACTGCGTGCCTCCGCGGGCGAGGGGGACTTCCAACATGATGCGCCGGCCCAGGTTCTGAACGCCGGTCGGCAGCGTGGTGGTGCGTGGCACCGACGCGATGAACCGAATCGCCGAGGCCGTGTTCTGGAACGGCAGGTACTCGAGCGCTTTGAGCTTGTGCGCCTCGGACAGCGACGGGTGGCGGATGATGTTGGAGAGGATCTCTTCGGCCCGTGGGTGGCGAATGGCGCCGATGGCCCGCAGCGCGGCGGCCCAGATGGTGGGGTTGGGGTCGAAGATCATGCCGGCCAGCGGGTTGAGGGCGCGGGCGTCACCGAGCAGCCCCAGGTCTTCGATCGCCTGCGCGCGCACCTCGAGGGGGTTGGGCTCGGTCGCGAACAACAGGCCGCGCAGCAACGCCACGTCGGGCCCGGCTGTAGGTGCAGGTGCGATCTTCTTCGGGGCAGCGTCCTCGTCGTCCTTCGTGTTGCCGAACGCCGACTTCTTGGGCTGCGCGAGGGCTGGGGCAGCCAGACACAGACAGGCAAGGAGGACGGGGAGACGCATGGCGATGCTCATGATGCCGGAAGGGAACAGGTGGTCGGCCAGAAAATTGCCCCCCGATCACGCGGGGGTACAACCGGTCACAGACCTGTAGCACAGCGGAGCGACCCCTTTGATGCGATCGGCGAAGTCGGTGACCCTCGAGAACGTCGATGTCGAGTGCACCCACTGCGGCGTGACGATGTCTTCGTCCACCGGAGGCGGCGGCACGATTCGGTACTTCCAGTGCCCGAAGTGCCAGCGCTGGGTGTCGAGCATGTACACCGAGGTGTTTCGCGCCGACACGAAGGTGCGCACGCGCTCGGCGAGCCAGGTCGCTCCGACGGCCTTTGGTGGCGTGAAGGATCGCCTCGAGGCCTGGCTGAAGAGCCTCGACTCGAAGAACCCGTACAGCGTGCTCGGCTGTCTCGAGACCGACAGCGACGACGTCATTCGTGATCGCTACCGCGCGCTGGCTCGCAAGCACCACCCCGACGCGGGCGGAGACGAGGCCACCATGCGCTCGCTGAACGAGGCGTGGGAGACGATCGTGCTCGAGCGCCGCGCGCAGTCTCCGTACGCGATTCGCCGGGCGACGCTCGCCCACTCGGTTGGCTGAAGGTTCAGCTTCGCCCCAGCAGCTCCCGCACCTGATCCATGAAGTCGGCCTCGACGGCGTCGATCACGCCATCGGCGGCCATCAACGCTTCGGCGCACGCGATCACCGCATCGGGCTTCGTGCGCAGCAGCGTCACGTTTGGCTGCGGCAGCGGCTTGCCGCGATCGAGGTGATCGAGCAGCACCGCCATCACCGCCTCAGGCACGTGCCACGCCGGGCCAAGCTTCGCGACGAACGCGCGCTCCTTCGGGTCGAGCTGATCGTCGGCCCACGCGACCTGCAGCAGCAGCTTGAGCGCCTCGGCGTTGAAGACAGGATCGTTCGATGGAGCAGGGATCATTGGCCGGCACGATACATCGCGTTGCGAGCCCCGAGGCAGGCCGCTAGTTCGGGCCATGGCATCGATTGGCGAGAAGGCTCCTGACGTCACCTTCGTGGGCGAGAGCGGCGCTCCCGTGAAGCTCTCGGACTACGTCGGCAAGAAGACCGTCGTTCTCTACTTCTACCCGAAGGACGAGACGTCGGGCTGCACCGCCCAGGCGTGCTCGTTTCGCGACGCGTACGAGGACTTCAAGCAGGCAGGCGCCGAGGTGATCGGCGTCTCGGCCGACGATGCGGCGAGCCACGCAAGCTTCAAGACGCACCACCGGCTGCCCTTCGTCCTCCTCTCCGATCCAGGTGGCGTCGCCGCGAAAGCGCTCGGGGTGAAGAAGACCTTCGGGCTCATCGCCGGCCGCGTGACGTTCGTGATCGATCGCGACGGGGTCGTGCGCCACCGCTTCGATTCCCAGATTCGTGTGAAGGAGCACGTCGAGCAGGCGCTCGGGCTCGTCAAGCAGCTCGAGACCCGACCGGCGGCTTGAGCGGCAACCCCGCGCGCAGCAGGTAGCGCCAGAACGCGAACCCGGTGCCCACGCCGAGCAGCAGTTTGGCCGGCCAGGGAAAGAACGCTCCCGGGCTGACGAAGCCCTCGACGATGCCGATGCCGACGAGGAACGGGCTGCAGCCGAGCACCAGCTGCACCGCCTTCGTCGCGCGCTCTCTCAGCACCACCCCGCGTGGCCGCTCTCCCGGCTCGATGAGCGCGTGCCCGATGACGAGCCCGGCGCCTCCCGTGATGGCGATGATCGACAGCTCGACCGGCCCGTGCGCCGACATGAACGACAGCATCGTGCCGGCGACGTCGTTCTGCGCGCAGGCCGCGAGGATCGCGCCGACGTGCACGCCGTTGTAGATGAGCAGAAACACCGTGCCCGTCGCCGCCGTGATGCCCGCCGCGAAGGCCGCGAAGCAGACCCGAAGGTTGTTGGTGAAGATCGAGATCGCCACCTCGGCCGGGTGCAGCTGCTCGAGGATCTGATCGGTCCACAGCTCGCGCCGCTGAATGTGATCGAGGATCGTCGGGTCGAGAATCAGTGCCGCCCCACCCGGAGACAGCCAGACCGTCGTCAGCCCGAGCACGAGCCCGAGCCCCATCAGCGCCGCGGCCACCTTCGTGTAGCCAAGCGTCTCCCTCGCCACGGCCGGAAACGTGCGCGTGTAGAACGTGATGACGCCGCTCAGCCGCTCGCCCGTGCGTTGGTAGATCGCGCCGTACGCCTGCCCACAGAGCTGGTTCAGGTAGCGGTGCACATCGGTGCCGCCGAAGAAGGCCTGCGCGTGCGCGAGATCGGCCGAGGCGCGGCGGTAGAGGCGATCGACCGTCGAGAGATCGGCCAGCGTCACGCTGCGACCTCGAAGGCCGATCAGCAGCTGCTCGAGCAGGCGCCAGTCGGCCACGCGCTTGACGACGAAGGTGTTCAGTCCGCCCGGTTGTTCTCCGCTTCCGAACGACTCCAGGAACGAACGCACGGCGGCTTCGTCCATCGCTGCGTCCTGCGCTCCAAACCGCACGCAGAGCTGTCTTCCAATACGCAGGCGCGCATCGGCATCGAGCGAACTCATTCGGCTCAAGAACGACGTCACCACCTCGAGCTCGTCGGTGCCCAGCGTGCGCAGCGATCGCTCTGGCGTCTTCTCGTAGCGCGTGAGATCGAAGTCCTCTTCGCGCACGAGGATCGTGCCGGCCACGATGTCTCCCAGCCGCCGGTGGCGACGGTCGATCAACATCGTGATGACGCCGATGGGGTAGCAGCCCGGCAGGAAGTCGATCAGCCGCAGCAGGTTGCGAATCGCGCTCTCGAACGCGCCGACCGGTGAGCCATCGGAGCGCACCACCCGAATGCGCATGAGCCGCTTGCCCAGCGTCTGGCCGCGCCAGAGCACCTCGAGGCTGGTCCAGTAGATCCAGATGGCCACGAAGAGCAGCAGCAGCCCGGCGGCGCGCTCGAGGCTGGTGAGGCCCTGGTAGACCTCGAACGCGCTGGGGCCGATGAGCGAGTAGCCGAAGTACAGAACGAGCGCCGAGCCGAACAGCATGGCGACGTCGATGGCGTAGGCGAGCGCACGAAAGCCAATGCCCGCGACGGGCAGCTCGACCGACACCCGCTCGGGCGTCGCGACGTCGATGCTGGGAACGAGCGCGCTCTCGCTCATGCGACGAGGCTACTTCGCGCGCTTCAGGATCGCGCCGAAGAAGGCGTCGGTGCCGTGCCGGTGGGGGAAGAGCCGCAAGAACCCATCACGGCACGTCTTCGCGGCGAGCTCCTTGCCCAGCGAGCGTTCGGCCGGCACCAGCGAGTATTCAGGGTGCTTGTCGAGGAACCACTTCACGACGTCTTCGTTCTCGTCGCGGAAGTAGCTGCACGTTCCGTAGATGAGCAGG
Source organism: Myxococcaceae bacterium (assembly GCA_040275325.1). Lineage (GTDB taxonomy): Bacteria > Myxococcota > Myxococcia > Myxococcales > Myxococcaceae > Xiheimicrobium. The sequence continues at coordinate 10,790 of JBEOKA010000172.1, forward strand.
CCGTCGGGCTTCACCAGTGGGCAGAAGCGCTCGAGCAGCTTCTTCTGAATCTCGACGTGCTCCTTGAGCGACTCCTCGGTGAGGCGATAGCGCGCGTCGGGTTTGCGGCGGAACGTGCCCGAGCCGCTGCACGGAGCGTCGACCATCACGCGATCGGCCTGACCCACCAGCGCGGCCACCGGCTCGAGCGCCTTGTCGTCGTCTGTGATGCCCTTGATGCGAACGTTGTGCACGTCGGCGCGGCGGGTGCGCTCCTTGAGCTCTTCGAGGCGGCGCTCGCCGATGTCGAGGGCGTAGAGATCGCCGCGGTTCTTCATCTGCGCCGCGAGCTGCAGCGTCTTGCCGCCCGCGCCCGCGCACGCATCGACGACCTTCTTCGGCGGAGCGTCGACGAGCATGCCCAGCAGCTGGCTGCCCTCGTCCTGCACCTCGAAGAGGCCCTTCTTGAACGCCTCGAGCGAGTACACGTTGGTGCGCGTCTCGATGAGGATTCCCAGCGGAGAGAGCGGGGTGGGGCTGACGCGAACGTCTTCCTGCTCCAGCGCGGCGATGCACTGCTCGCGGGTGCCCCGCAGCGTGTTGACTCGCCCCACGAGCGGCCCGCGCACGTTCATCGCTTCAGCGGCAGCGAAGGCCTCGTCACCGACCTCTTCGACCAGCTTGGCCGCGGCGAAGTCGGGCAGTGACGCCTCGATGCCGAAGCGCTCGAGCGAGGGCAGCTTCTCGAGCTTCGCGCGCGTGTCGAAGATGTGGCGCAGCTGTTTGGCGTCGTCGCCCTTGAAGGCCATGGTGTCGGCCACGGCGTCGGCGTCTTCGCCTTCGATCAGGCGCGAGATGCCCAGGCGCACGAGATCTTTGTGGCTGACCGAGAGGCCCGCGAAGCCCTTCCAGCCCTTCTCGGCGAGGAAGTCGACCAGGCGCTGGCGGCGGAGCAGGGCGTAGACGCGCTCGGCCACCACGCGGCGCTCGTTCGAGTACAGCTGCTTGCGCTGCCGCAGCACGAAGTCGAGCGCGCGATCAGACAGCCGGCCGTCGTGACGCACGCTGCCGTACGCCTCGAGGCAGGCTTGAGCGATCAGATCTTCACGCAGTCGGCGGGGGCCCTGAGGCTTCACTGGTGGCTCCGTCTTTCTTTCCGAAGAGAATGAAGAGCCCGTACACCACCGCGAGCAGAATCGCTCCGATTCCGACGCCGAGCCCCACGGTGGTCGAGACGCGGCCCATACCCACCTCGATCGCGCCCCGCACCGACTTCTGCCGGCTGGTGCGGAACGAGACCTTGAGCGTGTACGGGCCGGCTTCGGGCGGCGTGAAGGTCGCGTTCCACACCCGCGGCGCGCTCTTCGGAGCCGCCACCGTCTCGAGCGCCTTCCACTCACCCTTCGCCTGCTCGAGCCCCAGCGTGACCGGCCCCTCGAAGTCGCCCCCCGAGAAGCTGCCGACCGCGACCGAGACGGTGAGGGGATCGCCGGAGGAGAACTCGCTGGGCGAGATCGTTCCGCGCACCCGATCCTCGCTGTCTGACCAGTCGAAGCTGGCGCCCGACCGGTCGATGGAGACCGCAAAAGCCGTCTTGTCCGCCGTGTTTTCGGGCACAAAGCCCTCTGGCACTGGCTGACTCAGGACGATGGCGAGGTAAGCGCTCAGGAACATTGTGGTTGGAGACGACGATCTGCCGCTAAGCTTCGGGGCGCTCCGTGAGTCAGTCGTTCGGCAAATACCAGCTGCTGAAGAAGCTCGCCACCGGCGGCATGGCCGAGGTGTGGCTGGCGCGTCAGACGGGCATCGAGGGCTTCAACCGGCACATCGTCGTGAAGCGCATTCTCGCCCACCTCGCCGAAGACCCCGAGTTCGTCGCGATGTTCCTGCAGGAGGCGCGCATCGCCTCGCGCTTCAATCACCCGAACATCGCGCAGATCTACGACCTCGGTGAGCACGGCGGCACGTTCTTCATCGCGATGGAGTTCATTCACGGTGAAGATCTCGGCCGCATCATGCGCCGCGCGTGGAGCACCGGGCAGTGGGTCGCCCGCCCGCTCGCGATTCGCATCGTCGCCGACTCCGCCGCGGGCCTCTACTACGCGCACTCACGCACCGATGAGCAGGGCCGGCCGCTGCGCATCGTTCACCGCGACATCTCTCCGCAGAACATCCTCGTCAGCTTCGACGGCTCGGTGAAGCTGGTCGACTTCGGCATCGCCAAGGCGGCCGATCAGGTCTCGAACACCAAGTCGGGCGCCATCAAGGGCAAGTTCGCGTACATGGCGCCCGAGCAGGCCGGCGGAAAGCCGCTCGACTCGCGCACCGACATCTTCGCGCTCGGCCTCGTGCTCTACGAGCTGATCACCGGCGTTCGCCCGCTCAAGCGTGACAGCGAGATCGCCACGCTGCAGGCGGCGCTCGAGTGCGCCATCGAGAAGCCGTCGCAGGTGGCCGAGGTGCCCACGTCGCTCGACGACGTGATCATGCGCGCGCTCGCGAAGGATCCCGAAGATCGCTACCGCGACGGCCGCCAGTTCCAGATGGCCCTCGAGCAGTACCTCGTTCAGGAGGGCACGGTCGCCACCAGCGTGCAGGTGAGCGAGCTGATGGAGACGATCTTCGCCGACCGTCTGCGCGAAGAGGCCCGCCTGGGAGCGCCGGCGCCCGCGTCAGAGAGCAGCGTCTCGAACCCCATCGCCGAGCCCGCGCAGCCGCTCTACGAAGAGAAGCCGTCTCAGACCGAGCTCGCCTCGAACCCGGGCGGCGCTCAGCAGCTCCAGATCACCGAGCCCCTGCGCCCGCCCGAGCGTGGGCCGAGCATGACGCGCGACGAAGACGAGCTCGCGCCCGATCTCTCCGAGCCCGACTCGGGCGATCAACCGACGATGATGCCCGACGAGGGCGATGACGGCCCCAGCATCGGCGGGTTCCAGCTGCCCGCGGGCACCGTGATGCCGTCGCGCAGCTACGCCACCTCGATCGCGCGCCGCCCGTCTGACGCCGAGATGGAAGCGGCGCGCGTGCCTCGCCGCACCTCGACCCGCGTTCCCGTTCGCAACGACGCGACCGCCGAAGAGCTGCAGCCGGTGGAGGAGAAGAAGAAGCCGCCCCCGCGGAAGAACACCGCGAGCGCGATGCCCGAAGCGCCGCCACGCAAGTCGCGCCCGGGCGTGCCCGTCGCGAAGGCCTCTCCGCCGCCACGCAAGTCGAAGCTGTTCGACAAGAGCGAGGTCTCGAAGCTGGTCGACGTGCGCGAGATGAAGGCGCGGCAGACGGGCCGGCTCAAGGCCGTGATCCTGATCGTCGCGCTCGGCGCCCTCATCACGCTCGGCCTGCTGTTCCGCGAGCAGATCAACCACCTGCTCAACTCGCGCCGCCTCGATGAAGGCACGCCGATTCTGCTCAGCATCAGCACCAAGCCGCGCGTGCGCGTGCAGGTGATTCCGCCGCCCGACGTGCCCAACCGCCAGCGCCTCGATCTCGGAGAGACGCCCCTCGATCGCGTCAGCGGCGCCTTCGTCAACGACACGATCCTCCTCGTCAGCGAAGACCGCGGCATTCGCTACGAAGAGAAGTTCGAGTTCGGTCAGCCGAACGAGACGAAGACGATCAACAAGACCTTCGAAGAGGGCACCATCGCGGTCACCATCAACCCGGTGATCAAGGGCGCCAGCATCTGGCGCAACGGTCAGAAGCTCGGGCAGGTGGGCATGAACATCAAGCTCATGGAGGGCACGCACGAGCTCGAGGTGCGCGCCGACACGCTCGACAAGCCGTTCCCCTTCAAGCTCGAGCTCAAGCCGCGCGAGTTCAAGAAGGTGCCGGTCGATCTCTCGTCGGTGAGCGAGAAGGCGCCCGAGAAGAAGTAGTCACCGCACCTCGAACGGCGGGAAGCGGTAGCCCGCGTGCACGCCGATGGTGCGTGACTCGAGCGGGCCCTGCGCGACCCCCCGAACCGCGGGCAGCGTCACCGTGTCGAGCTGGAGCGAGGCTGCGAGCACGATGGGCCCGATGCCCAGGTCGAGCGAGAGCGTGTGGCGGGTCAGCGTCTGCTCGAGGCCCTGGGTGGGTACGGCGAGATACGACGCGAGTCCCGCGAGCGGCCCGAGCACGAACCCGAGCTGCGCGCCTGCGGTGAAGGCCGGGCTGAACTCGTAGGAGCGGCTGCCGTTGGCCTCGAGCAGCGCGCCACCGACCATGCCCAGACGAAACGCCGTCGAACGGCCCAGCTGGAGAATCGGCAGTGAGAGCGAGACCCGAAGCCCGAGCCGCGAGGTGAGCCACACCAGAGACTCGGCGCGCTGTGCGGCCGTACCGCCTTCACGGCGTTGATCGCGCACGGTTCCGTCGCTCGACTTCTCGTTGCTCGCCGCGCCGATCGAAAAGTCGGCCTCGGCTCCCAGCACGCCACCGAACGAGGTCTGGAAGAAGTGGAGCCCGCCGCGAACGATCACCTCTCCGCCCGCCTGCTCGTAGGCGAGGCCGCCACGGGTGCCCGAGACGAAGAGCCCGCGCGCGCTGACGTCTCCCGGCGTCGCGCCGACGCGGCCCGAGATGATCTTCCGCTCGTCTTTGAGTGGAGAGCCCACCGAGAAGTCGGCCGCCATCGCGCTCACCGAGCACAGCGTCACCAGCATGAAGACCCGCGCGCTCACAGCCGCACCCCCGCGGTCAGCGAGACGCCAAGCCGGCCATCGCTCACGCCCAGCGCGCCGAAGGTGGCTTCTCCTCGAAGGAACACGAAGTCGGTCGCGAAGACGTCGAGGGAAAAGCGCAGGGGACTCAAGGGTCGACTGCCTTCGGCGAGCAGACCTTGCGGGTCGAACAGGTAGCCGAACGAGAGGAAGTTGAGCACCCACTCCACCGACACCGCGGCGAACTGGGTGAGCGGCACACGCAGGCGCCCCAGCAGTCCTCCTGCCGAGTGATAGAGGAATGGCCCGCCGAGGCCAGGCGACACCGGTGTCTTCACGCGCACGTTCGCGAGGTGAACGCCGACGTCGAGCACGACCGGCAGGTGCATGAGCTGGAAGAGCTCTCCGTGCCCGCCGAAGGTGAACTCGTAGCCCGCGCCCGCCGGCCGCCCAGCCGAGAGGGCAGGGACCTCGGCGTACACCGCGAGCTCGCCGAAGGTGTGGCCGACGAAGCCGCCCGAGATGCTCTTGTTCGAGGCCTCGGTCTCGCGATCGACCTGCTCCTGCGTCTTCAGCTGCCTCACGTCGGCAGTCGTCGTGGTTGTCGTGACTGCCGTTCGGCTGCCGTCGGCGTTGTACCGAAGGTTGGTGGTGCTCGAGGAGCGCACGTTCTTCACCTCGACCGCCGAGCTCGCGATGGCCCACGAGCTCAACGCCTGGCCGGCGAGCACCGTCAGCAGGTACGAGAGAATGCCGTTGCGTTCACGCAGCACCACGCCGTTGAGCGGAATCGGCGCCACGCCATCGGCGAAGAGCAGCCCGCCCTGGCCGACCATGAGCCCGACCTCGTAGTGGGAGGTCGAGGTGTACACGCGGGTGCCGTGAAAGTTCTCGTCGATGAAGCTGGGTGGCGGAGGTTCGACGATTGCCGGCGCTCCGCCGTCCTCTTGCGCGTGGACGACCGCGGCCCAGCCCAGCGCGAGAAGACAGCCCCACCTGAAAATTCCGGCTCGCATGAAGCGCGAACGAAAGACGGTTTCGGGCGAGGTGTCGAGGTTCAGTAGCGCTCGAGGGTCGGGTCGATCACCTTCGACCACGCGTCGATGCCGCCCTGCATCGAGGTCGCGTCGTGGCCGAGCTCGCGCAGGTATTCGGCGCCGTAGAGGCTGCGCACGCCGTGGTGACAGAAGACGACGATGGGCGTGCCCTTGTGGGCGTCGAGCTCGTCGTGTCGATCCTCGAGTTCACCGAGGGGAATGAAGAGGCTCTTGGGGAGGCGCACGTGGTTCCACTCGTCGTGGTTGCGCACGTCGAGGAGGATGGGCGATGGACGCGCGGCGTCGTCGAGCCACGCCTTCACGTCGGTCACGGAGAGTTCATGGGGCAGGGGCATTCGGGGGCTCGCGAGGGGGCGTAGGCGGAGCGCTGGCCTGCCTCAAGGCC
>JBEOKA010000173.1:0-10975 GCA_040275325.1 Myxococcaceae bacterium
GCAGGTGGATCCGCGACGGCAGGTGGATCCGCGACGGCAGGTGGAGCCGCGACGGCTGGCGGCGCTGCACCCGCTGGTGGATCCGCGAGCGCTGGTGGAATGGCGACGGCAGGCGGCGCTGCTGGAGGTGGCGAGGGCGAGAACGGCGCGGGCTGCGCGTGCCAGACGGTCGACCCGTCGTTGGTCGTTCTCGCGCTCGGGCTGCTGACGCTGCGTCGCCGTCGCTGACCGGTGCACGTTTCGTGGGCTCTTCTTCGAGTCGTCGGCGACCGCGGCCGAAGGCGTGCTCGGCTTCTTTCAGTGAGCCGCGCGCTCGACGTGCACGGGAACGCCGCTCAACGCTGCGTTGCCGCTGAGCGGGTCGACGCGCAGCTCGTCTGACAGGTCGTTCACGCTGACCCCCGCGTGCGCCGACGCGACCTGCAGCCTCACGCCCTCGCGACCATGGCCGTAGCCGTGGGGCAGGCTGACGACACCCTTCATCATGCGGTCGGTCACCTCGACGGCGACGGTCACTTCGCCGACCCGTGAGCGCACGGTGACCTGCGCTCCGGCTTCGAGCGCGCGGGCCCTCGCGTCGTCAGGGTGCATCAGCAGCGTGCAGCGCTCGGGGCCGCTCACCAGCTTCGCCGCGTTGTGCAGCCACGAGTTGCAGTCACGCGTGTGTCGCCGGTTGATGAGCACCAGCCCGCTCGATTGTTCTGTCAGCAGTGCGTCGAGACGCGAGAGGTCTGCGACGAGTTCGGGTGGAGCGAGCTGCACGCGCTTCGACCTCGTCTTGAGCCTCGAGGGAAACACCGGCTCGAGCGGCCCCAGGTCCATGCCGTGCTCGTGCGCGGCGACCTTCTTCAACGAGAGCCCGCCGAGTCCGCCACGCGCGCCGAGTCGCAGGCCCAGGTCGAGCAGTCGTTCAGGCCCGAGCTGTTCCATCGCCGCCCACGTCATGCGCTGACGCAGCGGCGCACCACGGAGCGAATCGAGCCGCTTCCCCAGCCCGACGAAGATCTGCCAGTCGTGCCGCGCGTCGGACCCGGGCTCGAAGACAGCCGGCGCATGTCTCGCCACCGTGCGCACCGCGAGCATCGGGAACACCACGTCGAAGTGCAGGCGCTCGAGCGGAGACGGCGGCGGAAGAATGAGGTGCGCGTGGCGCGTCGTCTCGTTGAGGTACGGGTCGATGGAGACCATGAACTCGAGGCCCGCGAGCGCGCGGTCGAGCTGCGCTCCATTGGGTGTCGAGAGCACCGGGTTGCCCGCCGACGTCACCAGCGCGCGCAGTTGCCCGTCACCCGGCATCAGCATCTCTTCGGCCATCGTCGACACCGGCAGCTCACCACCAGCCTCGGGCAGCCCGCGCACACGCGAGCGCCAACGGCCGTAGCTGCCGGGCCCCACCGACATCGCGCGCGGCAACCAGCGCGGGTCGAAGGGCGGCATGGGGAACATCGCTCCACCGGCGCGGTCGAGGTTGTTGGTGACGGCGTTGAGCGCGGTGATGAGCCACGCGCAGAGGGTGCCGTACGGTTGCACCGAGGTGCCCATGCGGCCGTAGGCGACGGCGGTGCGGGCGGCGCGAAAGTCGTTCGCGAGCCGGCGAATCGTCTCGGCTGCGATGCCGGTCGGGGCTGCGACGACCTCGGGCGTGAAGCGCGCGACGGCGGTGCGCAAGGTGTCGAGCCCTTCCGAGAGTTCGGTACGAAGCGGCGTCGCTCCGGCGCGCAGCACCTCGTTCACCAGCGCGGCCAGCAACAGCGCGTCGGTGCCAGGCCGAATGAAGTGATGCACGTCGGCGCGCTCGGCGGTCTCGGTCTTGCGCGGGTCGATGACGACGAGCCTGCCGTCACGCCGCTTCAGCGCCTCGAGCCGATGCTTCATGCCGGGCGCCGTCATCAGGCTGCCGTTCGACGCGAGCGGGTTCGCGCCGAGCACGAGCAGAAAGTCGGTGCGGTCGACGTCGGGCACCGGCAGCAGCAATTGATGCCCGAACATCCAATGCGCGGCGAGCATGTGCGGCAGCTGGTCGACCGACGTGGCCGAGAAGCGGCTCTTCGTGCCGAGCGCGCGCAGGAACATCGAGCTGTAGAGAATGGCGCCGGTGTTGTGTGTCGTCGGGTTGCCTGCGTACGTGGCGATGGCGTCGCGGCCGTACTTCGTGCGCACCTCGTGCAGTCGCTTTGCTGCCTCGTCGAGCGCCTCATCCCAGCCGATGGTGCGCCACGTCTTTCCTTCACGCTTCAGCGGCGCGCGCAGGCGGTCGGGGTCTTCGTGCAGGTCTTTGAGCGCCGTCGCCTTCGGGCAGAGGTAGCCGCGGCTGAACGGGTCGTCGTCGTCTCCGCGAATCGACGTCACGCGCTGGCCGTCGGTCTCGATGCGCAGGCCACACATCGCCTCGCACAGGTTGCACGCCCGGAAGTGCGTCGTCATGGAGCCTCGGAGACGTTCAAGCGGAAGTGCTCGCGAAAATGCCTGACGTGCTCGTCGGAGGCCGACAGGGCAAGCATGTGGAGCGAGTTGCCGAGTGGAATAGAGAGAAAGGTTCCGGGTCGCCCCTCGTTCGTCTTCGCCACGACCTCGAGCGCTGGCACACCCTGATGGGTGATCTCCTTCTCACTGGTGACGGTGAGCTTGGCAGCCTTCATTCCCAGCTCGCCGAGCTGCTTCGCCTCATCGAGCGTGGGCTCGACATCGATGTACTCGAGGCTCATGACGGTGAACTCGCCGAGGTTGCTGAGGCTCGTGAACTGGATGACGGCCGAGAGTCGCGGGTTGGTCGGTGGGTTCGTCGTCATGGTGGGCTCGAAGGGAAACTCGGCGCTCCAGCGCCCGTCGGGCCCGGTCACGACGCGCCACGAGGGCTTCGGGCTCTTGAGCTCGCGCTGCGTGCTCCAGCCGAGGCCGATGGCGGCAGCCCAGACCAGGAAGAGCGCCACGCTGTGCCCGATGGCGGCTGGTTTCGTCGCCGCCGCTTCGTGCAGCGCCGCGACCTGCGCAGGGCGTGCTCCGCGAGAGAGAGAGTTCGTGTTGATCATCACGGACTGCGCTCGAAGGGCGACGAGAGAGGCCTCGGGCAGCTCACTCGTCTTGCCTTCGAGCATCAGGTTCTTCGACCGAAGCGCGTGCACCGCTTCGATGTGCTTCGCGCGGTTGATCAGCAGGCCCACCACGAGCCCCGTCCACAGGGCTGGCGAGCCGGGCAGCAGGTCTGGCGTCGCGACGAGCCCGATGGCGCCAATCACCGTGCCTGCCATCTCGAGCAGGCGGTGCCGCGAGAACAACACCGTACCCATCAGCCGCCCGCCGTCGAGGGGCGCGAAGGGCAGCAGGTTGAGGCCGTTGATGACGACGAGGGCGAGCACCGTCGCGCGCACGAGCGGCACCTGTGGAGCGAGGGCGAAGAGCAGGGCCGCGACGACGATGCCGGGCACCGGGCCCGCGAGGCTGACGACTCCGCTTCGCCAGCCGCCCGGGGTCGCTGCGCGCCCAGACACCGCGGCGCCCAGGAAGGGCACGAAGAAGACGCGCATGTTCTCGTAGCCCAGCGCCTTCATCGCGACGAAGTGGCCAGCCTCGTGGAAGAGAAGAACCCCAACGATGATGGCGATGGTGAGCGGGCCCGAGTCACGCATGACGTAGACGAACGCCGCCAGCGACCCGAGGAAGAGCAGCGTGCGCGCTCCGAGCCCACCAGGCTGTTCGTGTTTGCGCAGGCCCTCACGAAGCGCGCGCACCTCTTCGCTCTCGACCGGCGCCGTCGCCGCGGGCTCGACCGTGGCCGTCGTGGTGTCGGCAGGTTCGCCGAGCGGTCGAGCTTCCAGCTCAACTGCAGCGCTCGGCGCTGCTGCGGTGTCGCTCTGGTTCGTCTCGTTCATGTGTGGGCCCTCGCGAAGCATAGCCCCGCAGTGGCGGCTGACGGCGCGCCTGCGCTATCGACCTCACGTGCGAACGAACACGATGCTGCTCCAGTCGCTGGGGCGCCACCTCGAGCAGACGGCTGAGAAGCGCGACGTCGCCCTCGACGTATTGACCGAGCAGGTGTTGAGCGCGGTGAAGGCCGCCGTCGAGCGGCACTTCGGCCCGAAGTTCCGCTTCGAGGTGCGGCTCGAGGAAGGGCGGCTCGAGGTGTTGCAGGTGGTGACGCTCGTCGCGACGCCGACCCGAGCGGGTGAGGTCGCGCTGTCGTCGGCACCCACGGAGTGGAACGCCGAGGCGGGTGACGAGCTGATGTTGTTGCTCCCTTTCGACGAACCATCGGCCCGCGCGCAAGACCGCGAGTACAGCGCGCTCTCGGGGCTCACCGTCGAGAAGAGCGGCTTCGTCACGCCGGTGCTGAACGTCGTGCGCGAGCTGCTTGGCCTGAAGCACGCCGTCGACCCGGTGGACGAGGCGGTGCTGCTCGCCATGAAGCTCACGGTGATGCCCGAGGCCGCGAGGAGCGACCCCTCGTCGTGGAACTCGTATCGACTCGCGCATGACGCACGCTCCGAGGCAGCGCAGCTCTTCAAACGGTTCGTCGTCGGTCGGGACCTGACCCGCGCCGAGCTGAACGAGCTGCTCGAGCGTGACGACGTGCCTGACGGTGGCGAACTCGAGCTCTTCGTCGACCTGCTCTCACTCGAGGCGCTGCTGCTCGGGCTGACGTCGCCGTTCGACCCGCTCTCGAGAGCGGCCGAGCGCTTCGAGGTCGAGGTGCCGCGCGTCGCCGACCGGCTCGCCCGCCTCGGCCTCGACGTTCGGGAGCGCACGATGAATGGCCGCGCGTGGACGAACCTGCCCATCGAGCACTCATGGATGGAGTTCGAGGTCGTCGAGCACGTCACCGACCCATACGGAGAGATGACGCTCGAGAATGCACGGCGGCTCGACCCGTCGCTCACGCTGGGCGCGCAGGTTCGCCTTCCCTCGCTGACGGGTGCGCACTCGCTCTTCGAGGTGATGCCGGGCGTCGAAGCCGCGCGCACCATCGACACGCTCGGCGCTGCGTCGTTCGAGGCAGTGCGTGGCCTCGTCGCTGTGATGCCGACGCCCGAGGCGCTGGCTCCTTTCGCTTTGGGCACGCTGCGGCGCCTGTACCCCGAGGACCACGGCGTGTTGCTCGCGCGCGTTCCCGGCGCCGAGGCCGAGGCGAAGTGGAGAGCGCTGGACGAAGCTGCACAGACCACGGGCTATCGACCGGTGCTGCTGCGCGGTGATGCCAATGAGCTTCGGAGCGCGCGCTTCGCCTGGCAGCAGGAGCGCGTGGAAGGCCTGCAGCAGGGCACGCACCCGATGACCGACCCGCCCATCGTGCTCGCGGCGTCGGCGCAGGTCGACGTCGAGGCGCTGCTGCGTCGCGGAGGAAATCCCTCGTACCCAGACCTGGCGCCGACGAGCGGCGACTGGCCAGAGCACCCACCGAAGACGTGGCTCGGCGCGGTGCGCGACCCGCTGACGAAGGAGCTGCTGCCCGAGGTCCAGCTCGCGCTCGTGCCCACCGACGCTGCGTGGAAGGCGCTGGCCTTCATGCCGATGCTGACGCAGGCCGGAGAAGCGACGCCGTCTCTCGCCCAGGCCGTCGCGGTGAGCCGCCACTGGGAAGCGCGTCACGGCGCGAAGGTCATCGCCGTCGGGCCCGCCGTCATCGAGTGGCTCGCGCCGAAGACGCTGTCGCGCACCGACGCGCTCACGCTCGCCGAAGCGCACTTCACCTTCACGCCCGAAGGCGCCTCTGACGTGCTCGAGCACCGCGCGGCCGAGTTGATGACGGGCTTCTGGTTCGCATGGTGGGATTGAACATGGCGCGCAAAACCCGACCCGCTCCTTCCGTCCCCGCTCTGATGCGCCTCGTCCTGCTGACCGCGCCCCTGCTGTTCGCTGCCTGCACCTGCGGCGGCGCTGACGTCATGCGCGCGCGCCCGGCCATCGAGGTCAGCCCCGCCTCGCTCGACTTCGGCTCGACCGCGCCTTCGTTTGCCGTGCGCCGCTCGGTGACGGTTCGAAACTCGGGGCAGGGGCCGCTGGCGATTGGTCAGGTCGAGCTGGGCGGAGAAGACGCTGCGCAGTTTCAGCTCGAAGGGCCGCGCTCACTCACGCTCGACGTCGGAGGCACCGTCGACCTCACGGTGGTGTACCAGCCGTCGATGGTGGGGCCTCACTCGGGGCGGCTGCTGCTCACCTCTGACGCGACGAACACCAGCGAGCTCGTCGTGCCGCTCTCGGGAGTTGCGCGCTCTGCCGACCGCTGCGTCGGCGTCACCTGCACCACGCCCCCTTCGTCGTGTTTTCGCGAAGCAGGCTCGTGCACCGACGGCGCGTGCAGCTACACGCCCAAAGACGACGGCTCGCCCTGCGACGACTCGAACGCGTGCACGACCGATGACCGCTGCTCGAATGGAGCCTGCCGCGGCACGGCCATCAGCTGTGAGGTGGCGCCAGCTCCTGTCTGCGTCGGAGCCGGTGCCGTTCGGGTTCCCCAGACGCCCGGTCAGTGCATCAACGGCGCCTGCCAGTTCGACTTCGAGACCCGCGCCTGCGCGAACGGCTGTGACGGTGGCGCCTGTGAGGGAGACCCCTGCGCTGGCGTGACGTGCGCGCCCCGCCCGTGCTTCGAGCCGGGGCTGTGCGTCGGCGGCGTCTGCCAGTACCAGCCCGACATCGGCGTTACCTGCAGCGACGGTGACAGCTGCACCGATAACGACTCGTGCGGCGCCACGGGCAGCTGCGTGGGAACGCCGCGCACCTGCAGCACGCCGCCCGCGCCGCAGTGCCTCGACGCCTCGACGCAGCGCACCTCAGCGGCCGTTGGCCGATGCATCGCGGGTGGCGCGTGTGAGTACTCGACGACCGACGTCACCTGCGCGCTCGGCTGCGACAGCACGACGGGTCGTTGCCGCTCGACCTGCCCTTCGGGACAACACCAGTGCGGCGCCGTCTGCGTCTCGAACTCGAGCGTCGCGACGTGCGGGCAGTCGTGCACGCCATGCCCCACGCCGACGCAGGGCACTGCCACCTGCACCTCGGGCACCTGCGGCTTCACGTGCACGCCGCCCGCCACGGTGTCGGGCTCGTCGTGCACGACGTGGCAGCAGAAGGCCATGCTGAAGGCCTCGAACGCGGGCGCGGGCGACCAGTTCGGCTGGTTCACCGCCATCTCCGCCGACGGCAACGTCATCGTCGTCGCGGCGGACAAAGAGGACTCCTCGGCGCAGGGCGTGAACGGGCCGCAGGGCAACGACGCGGCGACCGACTCCGGCGCGGCCTACGTCTTCCGTCGGACCGGCGGCGTCTGGGCGCAAGAGGCCTACCTGAAGTCGCCCATCTCTCAGGCAGGCGACCGGCTGAGCGGCGTCGCCATCTCGTCCGATGGGACGGCCATCGTCATCAGCACCTGGGGCGAGAGCTCGAACACCACCGGCGTGAACCCGGCGACGAACGAGCTCGCTGCAGACTCGGGCGCTGCCTTTCTCTATCGCCGGGTCGGCACAGCATGGCAGCTCGAGGCCACCTTCAAGGCATCGAACACGCAGGCCGATGACCGCTTCGCCACGGGGCTCGCCATCAATGCTGACGGCACCGTGCTGGCGCTCGGCGCGCGCAACGAAGACTCAGCCGCGGTCGGCGTCGGAGGCAGTCAGTCGAGCAACGCCGCCGTCGACTCGGGCGCTGTCTACGTCTTCCGCAAGACGGGCACGGCCTGGGCGCAGGAGGCCTACCTCAAGCAGTCGAACACCGGAGCAGGCGACCAGTTCGGGCTGCGCGTCGACCTCTCTGACGACGGCACGGTGCTCGCGGTCGGCGCCTGGGCCGAAGACTCGAACGGCGTCGGCGTGAATGGCGTGCAGAACAACGACGCGATGGCCGACTCCGGCGCGGTCTACCTCTTCCGAAGAACCGGCAACGCGTGGGCTCAAGAGGCCTACCTCAAGGCGTCGAACACCAACGCAGGAGACTGGTTCGGCATGGCCATCGCGCTGTCGGCTGACGGCCGGGCGCTCGCGGTCGGTGCGAGAAACGAGGCCTCGAGCGCGCGGGGCGTCGGCGCCAACCAGCTCGACAACAGCGCGCCGGGCGCGGGCGCCGTCTACCTCTTCAGGTACACCACCGCGTGGGCGCAGGAGGCCTTCATCAAGGCGCCGAACGCCGACGCGGGTGATTTCTTCGGGTGGACGGTGGGCCTGAGCAGCACCGGCGACGTCCTCGCGGTGGGCGCGTACCGGGAGGCGTCCAACAGCACCATCGTCAACGGCGACCTCACCAACAACACCGCCGCGATGGCGGGCGCTGCCTACGTCTTCAAGCGCTCAGCCTCTGTCTGGACCTTCGACAGCGCGCTCAAGGCCAGCAACGCCGAGGCGGGCGACCTCTTCGGGTGGAACCTGTCGCTCTCTGACGACGGCCGCACCCTCGCGGTCGGCGCCATCGACGAAGACTCGACGAGCGCGTCGAACCCCGCCGGCAACGCGAGCCCCACCGCGGGCGCCGTGTACGTGTACTGAGCGCTTCAGTTGATTGGCTTCAGGGCACAGGTGCCTGCGTCACACGTCGCCGTTCGCGCCTGACACGGAGCACACGCAGGCTGTGGCCCCTGGCGTGGCGGGCATGAGCGCGAGGCTTCGGACGCGTCGGCGTCTCGCTTCGCCAGGTCGCTGACGTTGATGGCTGCGTTCTGACAGCCGCCGCACACCTGACAGAGTGCGCCGACGTAGACGGCGGCACAGTCAGCGTCGACCGTGCATGACTTCGAGTAGTCGCTCAGCTGCAGCGCGGGCGGAGGCAGGGTGCCGCAGGAGAAAGCCAGCATCGCGAGAAGGGGCATGACGGAGCGCATGCCCCGTTCGACAAGCACTCGCCGGGCCAGCCCCCCTTCAGGTGTTTGCGGCTGGGTGGAGGGAGCCGCTCTCAGAGAACTGAGGCTCCGGCCGACCTGCCGCGACGCTTCTTCGAGGGCGAGATGCCGAGGTACCGCAGCACCAGCTCGCTCAGCTCGTCGACCAGCGTCTCGGTGTCGAGCTGGGCGGGCCTGTCCATCAAGCGCAGGTGCGTCACCGCCTCGACGCTCGTGATGAGCACGTAGGTGGCGACCTCGACGTCGAGCTCGCGCAGTCGTGACCGATGTGCCTCGAGCCACGCGCGCACGAGGCCGGCCGTCTGGTTCGACGCGCGCTGCATCGCGAGCACGCCGACGCGAATGCCGGGCAGCTGCTCCATCAACACGCGGTGCAGCTCGGGGTCGTCGGCGTGCAGGCGCACCATCGCGTCGATGTACGTGCGCACCATCTCTTCGACCGAGCGTGGCTGGGCCGCAGTCGCTGCGATGCTCTCGAGCATCAGGTCGCGGGCCTTCTGCGCGTGCTCCTCGGCCAGCGCGGTGATGAGCGCCTCCTTCGAGGGGAAGTACTGGTACAGCGACCCGATGGAGACGCCGGCCTTCTTCGCCACCGCGTTCGTGCTGCACGCCGCGTAGCCCTTCGTCTTGAGAATGTGAGCGGTCGCTCGAAGAATCGCGTCGACCGTGTGCTGCGCCCGCGCCTGAGTCGGGAGTTTTCGAACGAATTCACTGGGCTGAGGCGTCATGGCGGAGGGCCTCCCGAAAGCGAGTCGAAGATGTGAGCGAGCGCTCATATTATTCGCCGCATGAACGTGACACCAGCCCCCGCGTCGATGTCGACTCCATTTCCCATGCAGTCGCTGCCCGGTGTGCCCGTGCTCGGCGTGTTGCCCGACCTGCAGAAGAACCCGCTGCGCGTGATGGAGCGCGCCACGCTCGACCACAGCCCTGTCGTCCACCTGCCGCTGCCGCTGGTCGAGGCGTTCATGATCAGCGACCCGAAGCTGGTCGAGCACGTGCTCGTCACCAACTCCCGCAACTACGTGAAGCAGACACGTGGCTACGAGATGCTGCGCAAGGTGCTCGGCAACGGGCTCGTCACGAGTGAGGGCGAGTTCTGGAAGCGCCAGCGCCGCATCGCGCAGCCCGCGTTCCACCGTGAGCGCATGCTGGCGTTCGGCGAGACGATGACGACGGCGGCGACCGACATGGTGAACGCGTGGCAGCCGGGCAAGCCCTTCGACGTCGCCAACGAGTTCATGCGCGTGACGCTGCGGCTGGTGGGAGAGACGTTGCTCTCGAGCGACGTCACCTCGTCGGCGAGCGAGGTCGGCCAGGCCATCACCGTCGCGCTCGAGCACCTCATTCACCGCACGCTGCACCCGTTCGGGTTCCCCGAGTGGGTGCCGACGCCGCGCAACCGCAGCTTCCAGAAGGCGCTCTCGCAGCTCGACCGCGTGGTGCTGGGAATGATCGCCTCGCGTCGAGACGGCTCGGGCCCGAAGAACGACTTGCTGGCGATGCTCATGGAGGCGCGCGACCCCGAGACCGGCGAGGGCATGAGCGATGAGCAGCTGCGCGACGAGGTGATGACCATCTTCCTCGCGGGCCACGAGACGACGGCGAACGCGCTCGCGTGGACGATGGTGCTGCTCGGCAAGTCGCCGCAGGTGGAAAAGCGCCTCGTGAAGGAGCTGAACGACGTGCTCGGTGGCCGCGTGCCCACCATGAGCGACGTGCCGAAGCTGACGTACACGGCGATGGTGCTCAAGGAGTCGATGCGCCTGTACCCACCGGTGTGGTCGCTCGCGCGCCGCGTGGTCGAGACCGAGGTCATCGACGGCGTCACGCTGCCGAAAGACGCCATCGTCTTCATCTGCACCTACGCGCTGCACCGGCACCCGAAGTTCTGGAACGACCCCGAGGCCTTCGACCCCGAGCGCTTCGCCGCCGACGCGCCGCAACCCGTGAAGGGCGCGTACCTGCCGTTCAGCATGGGCCAGCGCAAGTGCATCGGAGACACGTTCGCGATGGTGGAGGCGACGCTCGTGCTCGCGACGGTGTTGCAGCGAATGCACCTGTCGCTCGTGCCCGGGCAGCAGTTCACCCCCGAGCCGGTCATCACGCTCCGCCCGCTCGGTGGGGTGCAGGTCGTCGCGTCGAAGCGGTGAC
>JBEOKA010000174.1:0-3429 GCA_040275325.1 Myxococcaceae bacterium
GCGCGAACGCAGGCGCGGCCACCAGGGCAACCGCTGCTGAGAGAAGGGCGAAGGTGCGATTCATGTCGTCTCCAAGGGTGCTGCGGGTCGAGTCCGGGAGGACGCATGTTCAAGCATCGATCCAACGCGTTTCCAGGTTTCAGCCGCACGAATTCCGTGGAGTTGTGCAGCCGCCACGCCCTGGCACCCGTTGCGGTGGGGCCCCGGCTCTACACCGTGATCGGGGTCATCGCTCCACAGCGGCAGTGACTTGCTATGAAGCCGCCATGCTTCGACTTCTGGTGACACTGTCGGTGGTGGTGGGCCTCTTCTCGTCGTGTGGAACGCCGTGTTCGCGCGTCGCGGCGGCGGAGTCGAACGCCGATGACAAGGGCAAGCCCTGCAACTCGAGCCGGAACGCGTGGAGCACCTCGAAGGTGCAGAGCTGCGAGTCGAACCTGGCGAACTGCAGCGAGAACGACCTGAAGCAGATCGAGCTCTACACGAACTGCCTCAACGCACTGCCGGTGTGCGCCGAAGGCCAGAGCACGTCGTGGGGCATCTCGCGGGCCGCGTGCGCGTTCGAGAACCTGGCGTTCAAGCTGAGCGCGAAGTGCTCGTCGGGCTTCTGAGCCGCTGCACCGTCAGGCATTCGGGCAGCTGAGATTCTTCGTGTCCCCGTGAGCGCCGCGTGTAGGGTGCCGCCCGCTCATGAACGACCAGTCTGCCTTCATCACTCGCGCGACCACCGCCTACGCCCGCCTCATCACGAAGCACCCCGCTCGAGTGCTGGCCGTGCTCCTCACGCTCGGCGTCATCAGCGGCTACCTGACCTCGACGCTCACCATCGAGTCAGACCAGCTCTCGCTCATCTCGCAAGACCTGCCCGAGGTGAAAGCCGTTCGGCGCGTCGTCGACATGGTCGGTGGCGCCGGCTACCTGCAGCTCGCCCTTCGCGCTGATGACGTGCCGACGCTGAAGAAGCTGTCTGACGAGATGTACACGAAGCTGCTCGCTGCGCGGCAGCCCGACGGCACGCCGTGGGTTCGTTTCATCACCTACAAGGTGCCGGTCGACTTCATTCAAGAGAACATGGTGCTGTTCATTCGCACCGAAGATCTCGCCGAGGGCAAGAAGCGGATCAACGCGTACATCAAAGATCAGCTGCGCCGGAACAACCCGTTCTTCATCGAGATCAAGAAGACCGAGCCGGTGAAGCTCGAGATGGACGACCTCGTGCAGAAGTACTCTTCGGTCGGCAAGAAGAGCATTCGCGACGACTACTACATCAGCGACGACAAGAAGATGCTGATGATGCTCATCAAACCGATGTGGAACTCGACGGATCTGCAGAAGACCGAGAAGTTCGTCGAGTACCTCACGGGCCGGAAGTACAGCGCGATTCCGCCTCCGAAGCAGAAGACCGACGGCTTCCTCGGAGACATCGCCAAGGGCCAGGGCGTCGAGCTCATCGAAGACTACGAGACGATGGGCGACGCGAAGACCGTCTATTTTGGCTTCGCGGGCTCGTACAAGACTGGCCTCGACGACAGTTATGCCATTCAGCAGTCGCTCGACGAGGTGACGCTGCTCTCGCTGGTGAGCATCGCCATCGTCACCATGCTGTTCTTCCGCAAGTGGTTCCCGACCATTCTCGTGCTGTCGGGCACCATTCTCGGCACCATCTACTCGATGGGCTTCGCCAAGCTCGCGCTCGGTGAGCTCAACATGGTCACGTCGATCATCGCGGCCATCATCCTCGGCTTCGGCATCGACTTCGGCCTGCACTTCACCTTCCGCACGCGCATCGAGCTCGGCATGGGCAAGACGTACGACCAGGCCATCTTCGACGCGTTGATCAACGCCGGCCGCCCGGCGCTCGTCGCGGCCGTCGTGACCGCGGGCAGCTTCTTCGTGCTGCTCGTCTCGGAGTTCCGCGGCTTCTCGCAGTTCGGCCTGCTGTCGGGCGTCGCGACCTTCTTGACGGGCTTCTGCCTGTTCGCATGGTGTCCCGCGATTCTCATGCTGCTGGGCCGGAAGAACCCGACGTGGCCCGAGAAGCTCATCGGCAAGATGACGCCGCCGAGCGACGCGATGATGACGGGCGCGACCCGCATTCCCGCGCCGAAGCTGACGCTGGCCATCATGACGCTCATCGTGCTCGGCGTGAGCGCGTTCGCGATTCCGTGGACCGATGAGGTGGCGCCGAGCGACCACAAGCTCACGATTCTCGAGCGCCTCAAGTACGGCATGAGCTTCAACTACAACACGCGCGCGCTCGTGCCGCCGAACCAGCCGGCCATTCGCCTGCAGGACGAGATCAGCGCCCGGTTCAAGATCAGCTCAGACCCCATCGCGGTGCCGACGCAGACCATCGAAGAGGCGAAGGACATCTGGCTGGCGATGACGAAGAACCCGCAGACCGAGTTCAACGTCGACCGCGAGAAGTTCCCCACCGTCGATCAGGTCGTGAGCATCTACAGCTTCGTGCCGCCTCCCGAGACGGCTGCGGCGAACGCCAAGATCCTCGCCGAGTGGCGTGAAGAGCTCAAAGAGGTCGACCCGAAGGCGCTCCCGCCGGAGATGCAAGACAAGGCGGCCTTCTTCATGCGCGTGCTCGAGAAGCAGCCGTTCGGTGTCGACGGCGTACCCGCAGTCTACGCCTCGAACTTCGACAGCCTTCCGCAGACGAAGCCCGAGAACCGCGGCTACCTCACCTTCGTGTACCCGAAGATCGACCTGTGGGACGGCAAGAACCTGATCAAGTTCGCCAACCAGACCAGCGTCATCAAGGGCG
This sequence comes from Myxococcaceae bacterium, assembly GCA_040275325.1. Taxonomy (GTDB): domain Bacteria; phylum Myxococcota; class Myxococcia; order Myxococcales; family Myxococcaceae; genus Xiheimicrobium. The sequence goes on from JBEOKA010000174.1 coordinate 2,777, forward strand.
TCAGCGGCAAGGAGTACCGCGGGGCGGGCCTCGCGATTCTCTACGCGAAGCTCGCCGAGATCGTGCTCAAGGACGGGAAGCTCACCGTCATTCTCGCGGCCATCTGGATTCTGATGATGCACTACCTCGACTTCCGCTCGGTGAAGCTGGCGGCGGCGTCGGTGATTCCGCTCGGGGTCGGCCTGGTGATGATGCTCGGCGTGATGAACCTCATCGGCGAGCGGCTCAACTTCATGAACCTGGTGATGATGCCGATTCTGCTCGGCTTCGGGGTCAGCCACGGCCTGTACCTGCTGCACCGGTTCCTCGAAGGCACGCCGCCGCTCGTGGCCTTGCGCAGCGTCGGCTCGGCGGTCGCGGCCTCGACGCTCACCACGGTCGCGGGCTTCGCGGCCCTCATCTTCGCCCAGCACTACGGCCTGCAGAGCATCGGCATCGTCGCGTGCATCGGCCTCGGCACGACGCTGCTCGTCTCGTTCACGGTGCTCGGCGCAGTGCTGCAGGTCATCTACGACGGGCAGGGCGCGCAGAAGCTCGAGCAGAAGCCCGCCGCGAAGTAACGCAAAGCGAGCGGGCGGCGAAGCGTCTCTGGCGTGAACCCTCACGCCGGAGCACCGCCCATGAAGCGCCTCACCCTCGTCGTCGTCGTCGCC
>JBEOKA010000175.1:0-46274 GCA_040275325.1 Myxococcaceae bacterium
AGTCTATCTAAGCATCGGCACCCCACAAAGCGGCCCGGCCGGGCCTCACCTGCGACGCGTCAACCAGGTCTGGCATGGATCGCAGGGTCTTCCAGGCAACGCGACGGGCAACTGGTTCGCCGACGACACCTGCATGGGTTGCGATGCCTCGCGGCAGTCTGCTCCGGGGCTCATCGAAGCGCGTGACGGCATGTCGCTGGTGGTGCGGCAGCCAGCGACGGTCGAAGAGCGGCAGGCGATGAGTCGCAGCATCGGCTCGGGGCGCGACCAGGTGCGGGTCGACGTCTTCCCGCAACGCCTCGACGAAGGCGTCTGGCTCACGGGGTACGACTCGCCGCGCGCCTACGGGGGCACTCGTTCTTCGTTCAGCGCGCCGCGGGCAACCTGGTCATCGATGGTCCGCGCTTCACGAAGCACCTGACGACAGTGTTCGAGCAACTCGGCGGCGCGCAGCACGTGCTGCTCACGCATCAAGACGATCTGGGAGATGCGGCCGCCTGCGCAAAGGCGTTCGGCGAGGCGCGCAGTGCTCCGTTCGCGACCGAGCTGATCAGTGGTGATTCGGTCTTGGAGTTTCTGCCAGGCGTGGTCGCGCTCCCCGTGCCCGGCCACACACGAGGCAGCGTGATGTTCGAGGTACAGGGGCGGTCCTTGTTCACGGGCGACTCACTGTTCTGGAGCCGCGGCCTTCAGACGCTCCAAGCACACCGCGAGCGGTGCTGGTTCTCGTGGGAGGCGCAGACGCGGTCGCTGGCGACGCTGAAAGGCCGCGCGTTCGAGTGGGCACGGCGGCCGCGTGCACCTCGACGCCTGGTGAGCGCGGAAGTCATGGAGCCGCACACGAGCGGCGACGAATCCGCGCCTGCCGCGGAATTTCTGCCTCTCGACTCCCCACCTGCGTGGCGAGCGGTCCTGCGTCGCACGCAATCGCCTGCGCGCGCCCACGTACGCTCGCCGATGGGGCGCTCTCGACAGGGGCTGTTCGCGTTCGCGGTCTCGGCGCTCGCCCATGTCGCGGTCGTGAAGTTCCTCGATGAGCGACCCGCTGCTCCACAGTCACCGCCGCCGCTCACTCCCACCGCGCTCATCTGGGTCGAGGCCGAGGTGCCACCGCACGCGCCAACCGTGTCGCATGAAGGAGCGCGTTCGACGCGAGCTCCATCGGTCGGCGCAGCTCGCACCTCGAAGCGAGCGCCCGCGGTCACCGCGACTCCCGACACTGCCGAGAAGGCGCCCACCACCAGCCCGCAACCCGCGAGCAGCTCCGACCGCGCGACGCCGAACATCCTCACGCCGCGTGACGACGTGCTCGGCACCGAAGTCGCCGAGGCAGCGCCGACAGGCCGAACGCTCCGCCCCGAAGACGAGCCCTCCGACGCCGAACGCCTCGCCGAAGAATCAGCGCGCGTGCACGACCGTGTCGATGGCTGGGCCCGTCAGACGCTTCGTCGCGCGCGGGTCGCCAACGGCATCGTCGACCCCCACTACACCGACCTGCAGCGTGAGCTCGCCGCGGCCACCGACGAGGTGCCCGACCTCATCGGCCTCGACGACCCGAAGGCCGTCGCCACCGCGCTCAAAGACGCGTGGCAGGCGGGCGCCGAGCGGTATGGAAAGACGGGCGCTCCGTACGACACACCGCCGGGCTGGAACCCCGCCATCGAGCAACCCGAGTCGCTCATGCGGCAGGCGCAGGCCGGCTCGCCCGAGATGCAGAACTTCGTGCAGTTCCTCTCGGCGGGTGCCCGTCTTCAGGAGTTCGCCGACGGCCGCGCTGGCACCGCGCTCGTCACCACCCTCGCGCTCACGCAGGCTCCCGACGGCGCCGTGCTCGAGCTGCGGCTGCAGGAGCCCTCTGGCGTGAAGCCCTTCGACACCTGGGTGATGAACACCGCGCGCGCGCGGCTCGAGTCGGTTCGGTTCGACGCAGGCCTTCGCGAGCGCGGCTTCACGAGCCTGTGGCAGTTCACCGGGCGCGTGTCGTTCATGAAGAAGGCGAGCGCTCCGACGGCCCGCACGCTCGCGACGCAGATTCCACTCATGGCCTTGAGTGCACTCACGGGAGGCCGGGTGCCCATCGCACTTGGCCGCTTCGACGAGGTCACTGGCACCGTCGAGACCCTCGACCTCTCGTCGCCGCACTTCGAGTGCACCGTCACGCTGCTCGAAGCCGACTGAGTCGCCACGAACGTGACGCTCCATTCGTGACGCTGGCTCGTCGCACGTCAGTGATCGCGCGTGTCTCGAGGCTGGCACCTGCTTTGCGAGCCCTTCCTCGGGCGAGTCATGACTCGACGATTTCTGCTGCCAGTGGTGGTGCTGCTCCTCGGCCTTGGCCTCGGGCTCTCGTGGTTCGTCACGCGCAGCATTCACGCCGTCACCGAGGAGCACGCCTCGGCCAGCCTCGCGACTGTCTCGCAGCTGGCCATCTCGGTCGTCGACGCGCAGTACCCCGGCGCGTGGGCTGTCGATGGAGACGTGCTCACCAAGGGCGAACACGTGCTCTCGGGTGACGACGCGCTCGTCGACCGAATCAAGACGCTGACCGGCGCAGCGACGACGCTCTTCGCGGGCAACAAGCGCGTCGCGACGACCGTCACCCGAAAAGACGGCAGCCGCGCGGTGGGTACGACGGCTTCTGCTGAGGTCTCGAAGACCGTGCTGAACGAGGGCCACGACTTTCAGGGCGGCGCGGTGGTCGTCGACGAGCCCTACCTCACCGCCTACACGCCGCTGCGTGATGGACGGGGCAAGGTCGTCGGCATGTTCTTCGTCGGCGTGCCTCGCAAACACCTCGACGCCGACGTGGGCGCTCTGACGTTTCAGTTCAACGCGCTGCTCGTGGGGTTGCTGCTCATCGTCGGCGCGGTGCTCTGGTGGGTGACGCATCGCTTCGTCGGGCCGCTCGACCAGGCGAGCCAGGTGCTGCGCGGGTCGGCAGACGAGATGGCCACCGACTCCGAGAAGCTGTCGACCGAGAGCCGCGCGGCGACGAGCCGGGCCTCGCAGCAGCGCGCGTCGCTCGAGCAGGCGGCCGCCGTCGCCGAGACCGTTCGTTCCCATGCCCATCGAGACGCCGAGTCGCTGAGCGAACTGCAGACGCTGGCCGTCGAGGCGCAGTCGGCCGCGGTGACGAGTCACGACGAGGTCTCGCGGCTGCACGAGTCGGTCGACGCCATCAAGGCCGCGTCGAACGCCATCGGGCCCATCATCAAGGAGATCGAGTCCATCGCGATGCAGACGAACCTGCTCGCGCTCAACGCCGCCGTCGAAGCGGCGCGGGCAGGAGAAGCAGGGCGCGGCTTCGCGGTCGTCGCCGAAGAGGTGCGCTCGCTGGCAGGCAAGGCCGCCAACGCCGCCCGCGCCTCGACCGAGCACCTGGGAGAGACGGCCCGTCGGTCGGTCGAAGCCGCCGACCTCGCCGCGAAGGCCGACGAGTCGCTCATGCGCATCGACGTCTCGGTCGCGAGCATCACCGACAAGGTCGAAGGCGTGGCGAAGTCAGCGTCGGAGCAGGCGAAGTCGGCGTCAGCGCTGACGTCGTCGGTGGGCTCGCTCGGCGCGTCGGTGCACGACAACGAGCTGGCGGCCCACAGTGAGGCCGAAGCAGCAGCGCGCCTCGCCTCGAAGACGGGAACACTGCGTGAGCTCGCGGTCGACCTGCACGCGCTGGTGACGGGCGAGCGCGCGGCCTAGTCAACGCGCGATGAAGGCTCAGTCCCAGCGGCTGGTGAACGAGAGGCGGGCTCCACGGAAGACGCCGGGCGCTCCGCGGCCGAGGTCGCGCACCTCGAGCACCCAGTCGGCGTTCACCATCTCGTCTCCGGGAACTCCGACAGGCACCGGCACGCCGAACTGCCCAACGCGCATGAGTGATGACGTCGTGCCGTAGCCGTTGGCGAGTCGCCACTCGACGCGCGATGGAGGAACGCCGTCGACGAACAACGACACCCACGCGTCCATCGGCACCGAGGCCTGCCCCATCACGCGCACCACGACGCGATGCCACGCCCCACCCTGCGGCAGCGGCACCGAGAGCTGGCCCGACTCGGGCACCGACCAGGTGCCTCGCATCCACCCCGGCTGACAGAGCCCGCTGCCGAACGAGAGCCCCGCGCAGATGCCGCCCGAGCAGTCAGCGTCGCTCGTGCACGCTTCACTCGAGTGGTCGTACTTCTCGAGCTTCGCGCAGGTGCCGCCGGTGAAGGAGCCGTCGCTCAGCTCGAAGGCGCCCAGGCACAGTGGTGTCGCAGCGGGGCACGTCGTCATGCCCGGCGTGCACCCAGGGCCGGTGACGAGGCCGCACGTCGTCGTCGCTCGCGAGAGGTACACGCGCACCGTCGTCGGCAGCACCGCGCGCTTCGGCACGCGAGCCAGCGACACCTCATTCGGCTGCCACGACGCGCACCCGGCGGCGGGCTCGCTCACCGTCGCCCACAACGACAGCGTCTGCCCACTCGCGCTCAGCTGCGCCCGCGTCACCGTCACGCGCGCGCGCGGCGACTTCGAGTCGGGGCGATAGGCGATGAGCCAGTTGCGGCTGTAGTCGACGCTCGGAGCGCCGCCACCGAGCAGCGAACGCGCAGACTCCATCGAGGTGAAGATTCTCGTCGTGCGCGCGCTCAACGTGCCCGGAGCGACGTCGCCCTCCATCACCTTCACGTTCAGCACGTCGGCCGTCACGTCCTGCTGCGCGACATCGGCCGACTCGTTCTCTTCGACCAACATGCCTTCGCTGATGCTCGCGCCCGAGTCGACGCCGCACGCGCACAGCACCAGGAAGATTGAGACACGCCACCCCATGATGGGGGTTATCGCCCAGCCATGAAGGATGTTGTGCGACAAATCCCACACAGCCAGAATCGTGAATTATTCCAGCTAGTTGGAGATGATGGCGAGCAACAATCCACTGATGAGTGAGACGCCCCCGACGCCAGCGGTGATGCCTCCGCCGATCATCATCGAGGTGCCCTCACGCTTGAGTCGTTCTGCTTCGAAGGGGTCATCGACGGTGAAAGGAAAGCCATCACCCTTGTTCCATTCCGCCGACCCGATGCCGGCGACGATGCCACCGACGATGGCGGCGACGACTCCGACGCCGATGAGCGTGTAGCCGATGACGCGATTCGTAGACGGGCCGGTCGGAGCGGTCACCACGATGGGCGGCGGTGGTGGTGATTCTTTCGGCGTCGTCTTCACCTCGACGGGAGCGTCAGGCTTCTTCTCCTTCTCGTGCGCGACGACGACGACCTGCAGCTTCGGGCCGAGCACGGGCTCTGACGCGCTGGCGAAGGTGGCGAGCGGTTTCCCTTCGGCGCTCACCGCCTGCACCCATGTCTTTGAGCCCGCGGGCAGCGCGAGCACCAGCCGCAGCCCGTCGAGGGTGACGGCCTTCTTCACGAAGTCTCCCGTCGTCGCTTCCCACGCCTGCACCACCAGCGTCACGCGCCACGGGTTGACGACATCGAGCACCAGCGAATCTTCGCCCGACGGCCGCTTCACGAGCTGCACGTAGCCGGGAGGAAACCGCGCCCGCTTCGCCGCGAGGAACGCCTGCTTCACCTTCGGAGCGCCCGGCGGCTCATCGGCCATCGGGTCTTCCTGCAGCTGGCCCTCGAACGCCGCCTGCGCGTTCGCCGTCTTGCCGAGCGCCAGGTACGCGCGCGCCATCAGCCCGAACGCTTCGGCCTTCTCGGACGACGGCGCGCTCGAGGTGGTGACGGTGCTGAGCACGGTGATGGCCTGCTGGTACTTGAGGCTCGAGAAGGCGGCGCGGCCCTCCTCGAGCTCGGGGGTGACAGCCAGCACGGTGGAGAGCAGCGTGATCAGCATGGCGTGAGTGTAGTGCTGTTTCTCTCAGTTCGACTTCGCCGTCGCGAGCCACGCTCGCCGCGGCAGGAGCAGCAGTCATTTCAGTCGCCGCCGCTCCTCAGGCTCGCTCTTCGGCTTCGTCTCACGGTTTTCCAGTTCGACTCAGGTGCAGCCGCCAGGCGTCTGCGTTCCACCCTTGCACGTGAGCGAGAGCGAGCCGCCCGACGCCGCCACCGAGCAGCTGCCGTTGCAGGTGATGTTGCACGTGCCGCCAGTGCAGGTGACCTGCGAGTTCGCGCCAACCGACGCCGTGCAGTCTTTCCCGGCGCACGTCACCTGGCAGTTCGCACCACACGTTCCGCTGCACGACGCGTCCTTCGCGCAGTCGAGCTGACACGATGACGTGTTCGCATCGCACGCGGTGAAGTTGCACGTCTGTCCTTCGGCGCACGAGCACGAGGTGCCGACGCAGGTGGGGCCACACGCGGTGATGACGAGCGCAGCCGCAGCAAGCACCATCAAGAAGAAGGTCTTCACTTGGCCGCCGCCACTTCCACGGGCAGCTCACCCGAGAGGTTCAGGTCTTCGGCGTACGTGTACGCCCCACCCGAGTTCTTCAGCGAGCCCTCGAGCTTCACCGACGCCGCGCCCGTGCCGAGCGAGCTCGCGGCGATGCGCTGCTTCACGTCGGCCTCGAGGAAGTCGTCGAACGCTCCCGAAAGCGTGACGCGGCCCTTGAACGTCTGCTCCACCGTGCCGCCGCTCGCGTTGCCTTCGATGCGCTGCGCGACCTCGAAGCTGCCGTTGTAGATGGCGACGCCCGCCTCGCTCTTCGCCAGACCGCAGTTCACGTAGGTGAGCGTGAACTTCTGCGCGACGACGCCGCCCGCCTCGGTGCCGTTCACGCTCAACGCGAAGTCCTTCAACGTCGCCGAGCCGCCGTGCGGGCACGAGTAGTCGACGTTGCCCGTCACATCGATGCCGCCCGCCGCCTTGTTCACGCCCGACTTCGTCGGCGCCGACGCCGCCTGAAGCGACTGCGCCGCTCCCGTCTTGCCACCACCAACCTTCGCCGGAACGCCGCAGCCCGTGAGCGCCAGCCCCGCCATCGCCGCGACCGTCATCATCTGCTTCTTCATGTGCTTCTCCTGGGAGTGAGTGAGTGCTTCGAGACAGACACAGGGCAAACGCGTGGCCACCGGCATTGCCCAGTCGTTTCAAACGGTTCCGAGAGCAGCTGCCGCCCCCGAGGCCCCGTTTGGAGTGCCCTCGATCGCGTCGCTGTCCGGTCGAGAGGACGCTTGTGCGATGAAGCCCGCATGCACGCTCTGATGGTCGCGTTGGTGCTGAGCGCCGAGCCCAAAGCCGGCACGTACATCTTCGAAGGTGGCGCTGGCACGCTCGTGCTCGCGAAGGGCACGTTCACCATCGACGTCGTCGGCGCCAACGCGCACACCTGCAACGTGAGCGGCGCGTGGAAGGGCACGACCGGTCTCGCGAACGACGAAGGTGAGAAGTGCGAGCTCGCCTTCGCGGGGAAGGACGGCGAGGTGTCGGTGACGTCGACGGGTGACGCGTGTCGCACGTACTGCGGAGCGCGCGCGTCGTTCGATGGGCGCTACCTGACGCCGCCGAAGGGCTGCACCGGCGCCGAGGTGAAGAAGACGCGCGCGGCCTTCAAGACGGCGTACGACAAGAAGCAGTACCCCGAGGCCATCGCGCTCTTGAAGCCGCTGCTCGAGACGTGCGTGCCGGTGCTCGACCGCTTCGACGTCATGTGGATTCGCAATGACCTCGCCATCACGCAGCACAAGGCGGGAGATGACGCCGCGTGTCTCGCGACGCTCGAGCCGCTCGCCGAGTACCGCGACGCTCCGCCCGGAGAGCCCATCGGCTACGAGCCGTCATTCGAAGACGTCTTCGCCCGCATCGCGAAGGCCACTCGTACGAACGCGAAGCTGTGCGGGTTCGTCGCGAAGAAGTGAGCCGCTTCAGCGCCGCTTGAGGCCGTGCTTCTGAATCAGCGTATAGAGATGACTGCGCGCCATCTTCGCCTCGCGCGCCACCGCGGCCACGTTCCACCGATGCTTCTCGAGCAGCGCCTTGAGCGCGTCGGCCTCGAACGCGCCTGACACCTTCTCGCGCGCGGCTTTCAGGTCGGTCTCTGGCAGCGCGGCCGAGGGCTTCGTGTTCTCCCAGGTGCCCAGCGTCAGGCTGCGCTCCACGGCGTGCTTCAGCTCACGCGCGTTGCCCGGCCACGGGTGCGCCTCGAGCGCGGCGATGGTCGAGGGCGACAACTTGACCTTCGGCCCCGCGAACACCTTCGCCAGCACCGCGATGTCTTCACGCCGTTGATGCAGCGCCGGTACCTCGAGCACCACCGCCGCGAGCCGGTAGAAGAGGTCTTCACGGAGCATTCGTTGCTCCACCGCGCGCTCGAGGCCCTGCTGCGACGTCGACACGATGCGCACGTCGACCTGCTTCGTCTTCGTCTCGCCGATGCGCCGCAGCGTTCGCTCTTCGAGGAAGCGGAGCAGCTTGGGCTGCAGCTCCATCGGCATCTGGTCGACGTTGTCGAGCAGCACCGTTCCACCATGCGCGAGCTCGAGCACACCGGCCTTCGCCAACACCGCGCCGGTGAACGCGCCCTTCACGTGACCGAACAGCTCGCTCTCGAGCAGGTCTCCGCGCGCGCCGGCACCATCGAACACGACGAACGGCGCCTTCGCCCGGGAGGAGGCCGCGTGGAGTGCGCGCGCGACGGCTTCTTTCCCCGCACCAGTCGGCCCGCGGAGCACGACGGAGACCTCGGTCTTCGCCGCGCGCTCGAGCCGCCACAGCAGCTGTCGCATCGGCAGACTCCGCGCGACGAGGCCGTGCCAGTCATCGGTCGCAGCAGCCGCGGCTCCATCTGCCGGCCGGCGGAGTTGAATGAGCGTCTTCCCCAACGTCACGCTCGCGCCGATGGGCACGACGACCGACTCCACCTTCGCGCCGAGAAACCGAACGCCGTTGCGGCTGCCGAGGTCGCGCACGCGCACGGCACCGGGGAGCAATTCGAACGACGCGTGCCGGCCCGAGACCGTTCGGTCGGCCAGCACCAGGTCGCTGCGGCTGCTCGAGCCCGCGATGGCCATGCCCTGCTCGAGGCGAAAGGTGACGTCACTGGCTTCGAGCACCACCGGCTCGAGCGTCGCGGCGTCTTCCGACAACGTCTGCGTCGGCCCCGTGAAGTTGGTTCGGCTCATCGCAAATCGACTCGCAGCGAGAGGCGCTGGCCCGGGTTCACCTGCACGGTGCGCTTCACCGACTTTCCACTCTCGGGGTTCTTGAAGAGCAGCGTGTGCATGCCGGGAGCGACCGTGACGTTGCCGAGCGGCGTCTCGCCCACGTTGCGGCCGTCGACCGTCACCTCGGCCCACGGCGTCGCTTCGAGCACCAGGCTGCCCGGCGTGCGGTTCACCACGGCCACGGGAGGAGCGCCTGCGTCCACGACTGACGGCTCCACCACGGCGACGGCGGCGTCGACGACGACGGGCTCGAGCGGCGGAGGCTTCACCTCGACGAGGGGCGCGACGGGCTGCGGCTTCGGTGACTCGCGCAGCGCGAGGTAGCCACCTGCTCCCGCGAGGAACGCGAGCACCGCCAGCGCGATGGGGCCGCGTCGGTCCTTCTCGAGCCTCGGCAGCTCACTCGCAGACAGCGACGGCGCGTTGGTGGGCTCACGGCGCACGACGGAGGGCCGCGACGGCTCGGTCTCGGGCTGGCCACGCGCCGCGCGCTCGGTCTTCGCCTCGAGGTCGATGAGCGCCGCTGCACAGACACGCCGAATCAACGCGCCGAGCGCCTCAGGTGCATCGGGAGACGGCACCGGCAGCGCGTTGCGAAACTCGCGCGCCGTCTGAAACCGCTCCGCCGGGTCGGGCCGCATCGCGCGCTCGATGACCTCGCAGAGCTCCTTCGGCAGGTCGGGGCGCAGCACGCGCAGCGGCACGATGGGCAGGCGCATCGGGTCGAGCGTGGGGCCCGTCGCCGCCTCGAAGGGCTTCTCGAGCGCGGCGAGGTGAAAGAGCGTCGCGCCGGCCGCGAACACGTCGGCGCGCGCGTCCACCGGCCGGCCCAGCAGCTGCTCAGGTGGCAGGTAGCTCAGCTTGCCCAGCACGATGCCCGGCTTCGACAGCTTGTCGCCCTCGGCCACGCGCGCGATGCCGAAGTCGGTCAGCTTCACGGCGCCGTCGACTGACACGAGCACGTTGTGCGGCGTCACGTCGCGGTGGACGAAGTGCAGCGGCTTGCCGTCGTTGCCACGCTGCTCGTGCGCGACGAAGAGCCCGTCACACAACGAGCGCGCGACGTACGCGAGCAGGTCTGCCGAGAGCCGCTGCTGCGCGCCCTGCAGCCCCGCGATGAGCTTCGAGAGCGAGACGCCGCGCACGAGCTCCATCACGATGAAGTAGCGGTCGTGCTCGAAGCCGACGTCGTAGACCTGCACGACGTTCGCGTGCGTCATCTGCGCACCGAGCCGCGCCTCCTGCAGGAACATCTTCACCAGGCGCGCGTCGTCGATGAGGTGCGGCAGCAGCAGCTTCACCGCGACCGGGCGCTGGAACTTGCCGATGCCCGTCTGCAGGCCGACCCACACTTCACCCATGCCGCCCGCGGCGACGCGCTCCAGCAGGTGGTAGCGGCCAAAGGTGAGCCCGTCGGACATCGGAGCATCGGTCTACACCGCCAGCGCCGGGCTCGCGTGGATCAGTTCGTGACGCACGTCACGGCATGGCGTTGTTGCGTTCGGCGCGCTCCGACTTCGGCGTGAAGGAGTCACGCGGTGCGACTCGCTGCTGCGTTGTTGCTGAGGTGTACAGGTGCGTGGCTGCTCGACCGGCAACGCTGGCGTCACGTTGCCACGTGGCTCGGCGGCGCGATGACGTCACGGGCGCAGACCGCTCGTCGCCACGTGACTCAGCGGGAGGCGCGGCGCTCGCGCAAACGCGGCATCGTGACCAAACGCTCGACCGCCCGGTCTCAGGGCGTTGCGATGACGTCGCCACGTGGCGAGGCGCTGCGCTCGCGCAACGCACCGCAGGCCGCGCGTCATCGCAGGCGAACGCTCGGTCTCAGGGCGTCGCTGGCGCGGGCTCGGCGGCAGGCGCTGGCGTGACGGGTGCGGGCTCAGCAACTGGTGCTGGCGTCACCGGGGCGGGCTTCGGCGCCTCCTTCTGCGCACCGAACTGGAAGTTGCCGCGCACGCCAACCGACAGCACCCACCCACCGACGACGTACTGCCCGTTGCCGACGATGCCGCCCTTCAAGTCAGCGCTCGTCTGCCCCTGCCGCTGCTCGGAGTCGGTGATGTTGTACGTCTGCGTCGGCGTGTAGACGAAGGCCGCGACGACATCGACGGGCCCGAGGTGACCGGTGACGCCCGCCGTGACGAACACGCGGCTCGGGTGCGGGAAGTCGAGCGCGAAGTACGTCGAGGGCTGCGCCGACGTCTCGTACCAGGCGCCCGCCGAGAACGTCGTCCACTTCCACGGGCGATAGCTGCCACCCACGCGCGCCGAAAAGGTGCCGACCCAGTTCTTGGGAATGCGGAACGGCGCGACGGGCTGTGCCTCTCCAGCGCCGACCTTCAACGTCACGTCGATGGGCGTCAGCACCAGCGCGTCGAGCGAGTTCCACCCCTGGTAGCGGAAGTCGGCGTTCACGCCCCACGTCGACGACGGTGAGAAGCGAGCACCGACCGCCAGCTCGAGCGGCATCGTGAAGGCCAACTCTCCCTGGTCGCCCGTCACCTGCGAGTTGAGCGAGCGCGCCGCTTCACCGAGCTCGAACGACAGCTTGCCGCGCGCACGAATGGCGATGGGCGGGCGCACCGAAACACCGAACGAGAGCGAGTCGGTGGGGCGCACCATCACGCCGGCGACGGCGGTGAAGCCGAGCTTGCCCGCGAGGTTCGCCGACACGATGGAGTCGAACGACGGGTCTTCTTCGGTCGACTTCGCCGGGTCGGACAAGCCGCTGTACACCGCCTGGTTGAAGTCGAACTGCGAGACGACGAGCTGCAGCGACACACCGACCTGCACGATGCGGTGAACGTCGTACGCGAGCGACAACGTCGGAAACGCGATGACGATGTCCTGCTTCACGAGCATGTAGCGGTTGGGTGAGAAGCGGCGCGGGTTCTTCACGTAGCGGCCGTTCTCCTGCGTGTAGTCGGGCGCGGCGTACTGGTTGAGGCCCACCGCGGGCGGCACGTAGAAGCCCAGCGCCACCGTCGCCGCGCGGCCGAACAGCTCGAAGCCGTACGACACACCGAACATCGGAGACGCGAACACCGTACCGCCCGGCGCGAAGTTGCTGCCCGAGCGCGTCACCTTCTCCATCAGGTTCGACGGCGCGCTCGGGTTCCAACCCGGGTCCTGGCGCCAGAACGAGACCTCGTTGTTCATGAAGTTGTTGTCGATGAGGAACGACAGGCCTCGCAGCTGCGTGAGGCCGGCCGGGTTGTGCTGCATCGCCGAGACGTCGTCGGCCTGCGCGGTGAACGCGCCACCCTGCGCCATCGCCTTCGCGCCGTTGTCGCCGAAGTAGAAGCCCGACGCGTGGGCCGCGGTGGTGAACAGCACAGCAGTGAAGAGCAGACGCCGCATGAAGGACTTCCCCCGGGAAGAGAGGCGTGGCGGCTTAGACGGCGGGGTGTCGGGTGTCGACCCTCGACACGCGAACCCTCTGCGCCGTGACGTGGTGCGTTCAATGAGAACGCGCCGCTCCCCGGGTGCTGCGTGCGTCAGCGCTTGCCGAGCTGCGCCGCTGCCTGCTTCACCGCAGCCTCAGGCCACGTGTCGGGGCCGTAGCGCCCGAGAATCTCGACTGCGCCCTCGCTCTTGCCCAACACGAACGGCCCGGAGTTGCCCTCGCGCAGCGCGTACGCACCCTCGGGCTTCACGCACTGCACCAGCGCGCCGCTCGCGGCGACGTCGCCGAAGAGCACCTTCGTCACCTGCAGCTCGACCACCTGCCGCGCGGCCGTGCGCGGAAGGCTCGTCTCGAGGGTGCGCTCGTACTGCTGCTGCGGCGCCTGCTCCACGATGCGCGTCACCGTCGCCAGCACGGCGCCATCGGCACCGGGAATCACTTCGTCGATTGGTTCGGGAGGCAGCGCCATGAGAGTTCCTTTTCAGTTGAGGACGTAGAGGCTCGCGTAGAGCTCGGTGAACTTCGAGAGCGGCAACGAGAAGAAGCCGTCGTTCTTGCCGTCGTTGCCGTACTCCGACTGGCCCCAGGGGTTGCGCAGCTTCACGAACTTCTCGCCATTCTTCTCTTCGACGCCGAGCACCGAGTACGCGTGGTTCGCGTAGACGCCGGTGTTCGTGTAGCGCGCGGCCTGGTCACTGCCGTGCGTGCCCGCCGCGACGGGGACTCCGCGGGCGAGGTCGCGCTGAATGCGGTCGAACAGCCGCTGCTCACTGCCGGCGCTGACCCACTCGTACGACTGGCTGCGTCCGAGCACCTCGCTCATCACGCGGCCCGCGCTGCCGCCGTTGCCGATGGTGTCGTAGCTGCCCTTCCACTGCGCGTAGGCCTTCTCGATGAGGGGGTACCAGAGCTCCATCTGGTCCTTCGTGGTCGGGCCGCCGAGCGAGCCGCCGTAGATGGGGCCGCCGAAGGAGCGCACGTAGAGGTCGCCGTCGACCTTCACCTCGACGGGTCGGCTCTTGTTGCCGTTCTCGTAGAAACGCACGGTGTAGGAGCCGTCGGGGTTCTGCTTGATCATGTCCTTCACCGCGGCCGGGTTGGTGTGCGCGACGGCGGCCAGCGCGGCGGGGAAGTAGCAGTTGCCGATGGCGCCCTGGCGCACGTCTGCGGGCGTGGGCTCGTTGACGAAGAGCGGGCCGGTGAAGCGCTCGAGCTTGAACTTGGGCGTGCCGTCGGCGTTCATCTCGTCTTTGTGCATCTTCGGGTCGGGCAGGTCGACGCCGACGATGCCAGTGGTGCCGCCCGGCACCTTCAGCGTGCCCGTGATGGCCGTGTGCGCGGTGTTGTTCTTCCCGTCAGAGACCGAGACCTTGAACTCGTCACCCGCCTTGCCCGGCAGCGTGAGCCCCGCGGGAATGGAGCCCTTGTCGGTGGCGATGGTGTCGACCTTCTCGCCCGTGCGCACGTTGACGAAGCGAAGCTGCGCGCCGGGCTCGGAGATGGGACGACCGGTGTTGTGCGTGACGGTGATGCCGGTGGGCGTGGCCGCGAGGTCCATGCGCTCGAGGTTCGCGACGGCGTTGCGCGTGTCGCTGGTCTCGATGCCCTTCGCCTGAATGGTGAGCCAGTCGCTCGTCGAGCCGTCGGCGGCGCGGGTGCGCAGGCGAATCATGTCGCCTTCACGAACGTCGGGCATGGTGCCCGTGAACTTGCCCGTCGCGTCGGCGGTTCCGATGACCTGCGTGTCGGTGAGGTGCAGCCGGCCCGCGGGCGCGGTGCTGAGGTTGATGGCCTCGATGATCTGCCCGGGCTTCGCGATGCCCTGAATGCCGTTCTTCTGATCGCCGGTGATGGTGAGCGGGCCGAAGGTCTCTTGCAGCGGCGCGCGGCCGATGAGCGCCTCGAGGAAGTTCTTCGCGCCCGGGTCCATCGCCAGGCCCGACTTGTCGAGCAGCTGCCCGAGGTCGCTCTTCTCGCTCTTCGACAGGCCGGCCTTCGCCAGCTCGAACTGCTGCGCGCGCGTGATGCCCGGCTTCGTGAGCGCCGCCTTCGCCGCTTCGAACGAGAGGCGACTCCCGTCTCCAACCGCCGCGAGCAGCTCGACGACGTTCGCGTCGGAGATTTTCGGCGCGGGCGAGCTCTGCTGGGTCGAGACGAACTGACGAATTCGGGTGTCGGCGATGCGCATGGCGTGGAGTCCCTCGGAAAAGAAGTGAGAGGATATCGACGCGAAACGCCCCAAAGTTGTGGTTGTGTGTGATTTTTATCTTACACACTACAACCACTTGAATTCACGTGTGGAGACCTTGAGAAACCGCACGTTTGGCTGTGAGGAATCAGAGGTACCGAACGGGTTCTCCGACCTCGGGCTTCTTCAGCTCGGCCAGCGCCGACGCAGGCAGCTTCGCCTTGAGCGCGTCGACCATCGCCTGGCTGCCGGCGTAGTCGTGGTGCTCGGCGTCGAGCAGGGCCTGAATGTCGTTTCGCGAGATGGGCGGCAGGTTGTACCGCGAGAGGAAGTTGGTGAAGACCTCGTCGTCGCGCCAGCTGTCGTCGATGTCGAGCGACTGCGCGAAGCTGATGACCGAGGCGAGCTTGCGGTCGACGGGGTCGATGCGCTGCTCACCCGACGCCTGCAGCCACCGGTTGAACTCGTACACGCACGTCGCGCGCAGGCCCTCTTCGCTCATGTGCGAGTACCGGGCGTTCACCTGCATGCGGTACTCGGGCTGCCCGTTCGCGCCCTTCACCTTCTCGAACTTCACGACCTCGGCCTCGCCGGCCTTCGGCTCGAACCAGCCGTTGGGCACGACGCGCGAGTGCTCGTTCACGCTCTTCAGAATTCCCGAGAACTCGCTGGCGGTGTTGATGACCTGCGCGGCGATGAGCACCTTGGTGCCGTCGAGCAGCTCTGGCGGCCGGTCTTGCTTGACGGGGCGGAACTCGCGCTGCGTGTCGACGGCCACGTTGAACGTCGAGACGTTGAAGTGTTTGTCGAGGTAGTCGGCCTGGCCGTCGTTGTCGCGGTCGAGCACCTGCTCGCGCACCAGCGTGCTGGCCGGCGTGACGAAGTTGTTGCGGTCCCAGTGGCCGTCGGCGCGGTCGAGGAACGGGGTGATCTCCTGCCAGCCCGCGCGCTTCGACATCAGCTTCGCGAGCCCGTCGATGTCGGTGTCGACCGCCGAGCTGCCGTAGGTCGTCGTCACCTGCAGGTTGGGGAACTTCTCTTTGAAGGCGTCGATCTGCGACTTTCCGACGCAGAGGTTCGAGAAGTACAGCTTGCCGTCTCCGCCGTCGGGCAGCGTGGGCGCGCGCTTGAGCGAGCTGACCTGGTTCTTGCCCCAGTTGGAGTGACCGTCGTACCCGATGATGTGCACGCCCGGGTCGGCGATCTTCTCGAGCAGGTTCGAGCCACCACCGAGCCGCGTGCGAATCTCGAACTTCGTCTCGCCCACGCCGGGCTCGTTGAAGGTCTTCGTGTACACACCGCTGCCTGCGGCGGTCTCTTTCCAGCCTTTGCCCGCGAGCATGCGCTGGAAGCCACCGAGGAACTCGTCACCCACCTGCCAGTCCAGCTTCACGGTGGTGTTGCCGTTGGCGAACCACTTCTCGTACGGCGGCTTGAGCGGCGTGAGCGCAGGCAGCAGCGCGTCGGCCGCGGCCTTCGCCTCACCCGACTTCGCGATGGGCGAGTTCGACAGGTGGAACACGAGGTTCTCCTGCAGGCGCTTGTCCTTCTCGCCCGTCACGAGGCCCTTGTAGGCAGCGAGCATCGGCGCGAGCAGCTCGGGCTCCTTCGTGCCCTCCATGAGGTGAAGGAGGACCGCGCCGGTCGACGCGCGCAGCTGCAGCGCCTGCTTCGCGTCGAGCCCCGTGGGCGGCGTGGTGAGCGCGGCGTTGAGCTGCTCGAACACCTTGCCGCGCGTGTCTTTGGGCAGCGAGGCGAAGACGTTGTCGCGCGCGTTGTCGACGAGCTCGGCGGCCCGGTACACCGCGTCGCCCTTCTCGAGCGACGTGCGCGCCGGCGTGCCGTTGGCGTTCACCGTGAACGAGCCATCGGCCGCGAGGAAGACGGGGCGCTGTGACGGCGTCGGGTCGAGCGGAATCACCTGCCCCGGCTGCGGCGGACGCACTGGCGCGAGCAGCGCCTCGATGGCCTTCTTCGCGTCGGGCGCGAACAGGTCCTTGAAGCTCGTCAGCGCCTCACGCAGCTGCGCCTTCTCGTACGAGGTCACCTTGCCGTCAGAGGTGGCGCGCGCGACGAGCGTCTGCGCTTCTTCCTTCGTGATGCGGCGGTCGGCAGCGGCGTCGGTGGCGAGGCGGCGAATCGAGGCAGGCATGAAGTGGGTCCCCTCTGTGGCGTGAAGCGCTGTGCCTTAGCCGAGCGGTCGGGGGAGATCCATTCACGGGCTGGCGGACATGACACCGTCAGGTTACTGGAGCCGGCACATGCGCTCACTCGACGAGGTGTTGACCGGCACGCGGCTCGACGAGGGCAGCGACGCGCTGACGGTTCACGAGGGCTGGGGTCAGGGCAAGGCGACGTTCGGCGGGCTGGTGGTGGGCGCGTGCGTGCGCTCGATGGCCGCGCGGGTGACGGACCCGAAGCGGCGGTTGCGCTCCATCTCGGCGCAGCTGCTCGGCGCTCCACACCCTGGAGACGTGGTGATTCGAACGCGCCTGCTGCGCGCCAGCGGCACGGTGACGACGCTCTGCGCCGACCTCGAGCAGGACGGGCAGGTGCTGACGCACGTGGTGGCGGTGTTCGGGCTCGACCGGCCGGTGCCGCTCGCGTGGAACCACGTGGCGCGGCCCGAGGTGCCCGACTGGCGCAGCCTCGAGCCGCTCGACATGGAGGGCATCGCGCCCGAGTTCACGAAGCACTTCGAGTTTCGCAACCTCGGCGCGATTCCGTTCACCAGCTCGCTCGAGCCCTCACTCGGCTTCATCAGGCCGCGCGCGCCCAGCCTCGTCCGTGATGGAGCGTGGCTGGCCTGCATGACCGACTGCTGGTGGCTCGCCGCGATTACGAACTTCGACATGTTTCGGCCCGCGGCGACGCTGACGCTGAACGCAGAGTTCCACGAGCCGATGGAAGGGCTCGACCCCGACGCACCGCTGCTTCATCGCGGCACGTCACTCATCGTTCGTGATGGGTACTCGGCCGAGACGCGCACGTTGTGGGGCGTCGATGGGCGGCTGCTCGTCACGGCGACCGAGCTCGTCACCATCATCAAGTGACGGCTACTCGACGATGACGCACTGGCCTTCACGGCAGGCCGCGCGCGAGCCCGCTTCACGGCCGGCACAGGCCGGGCACGCCACGGGCAAACACGAGACGCGCGCGTAGTTGGCCTTCAGTCGACTGACGACGCTGCGGCTCGCGGGCTCGAGCCAGCTGATTCCACACCCCAGACACCCACACGGTGCACTCGGCGCGACGCCGCACTCGTCGTCCTTCTTGCACGCCCGTCGTGGTGCGACCGGCAGCGTCGGAGGCGAGCCATCCGTCGACCGCTCCACCACCGTCGCCACGCCCGACGCGTTCGCGAACCGAAGAGACTCGCCCGTCAGGCACTCGTGGAGCGCGAAGCCGGCGTCGGTGGCCTCGCCGACGCTCCAGAAGCGGCCGCCTCCACACTGTCGGCACCGCGTGGTGTTGACGTGAGGACACGCCCAGCCCGAGTGAACGACCTTCGTCTCGACGTCGCTCAGCAACAGCTGCTCCTGCCACAGCCACGGCTCGACGGGCTCTGCGTCGGCCCACAGCCCCTTCTTCGCCGCGCGCGCGTCAGCCTCGAGCTTCAAGAGCGCCGCGTCCTTCTTCGCCGAGGGCAACACCCAGGCGAGGCCCTCCTTCAACAGCAGCTCGTGCACCCAGACCTTGCCGAGCTTCACACGGCCGAAGACGGTGACGCCGTCGTCTTCTCCGAGGGAGCGCAGGGCGTCGTCCGGTCTGCGTGACTCCACCGTCACAGCCTCTCCGAGCGCCGCGTCACGAATCGCACGCACCGCCTCGTTGCCCCAGCGCTGGCCCAGCTTCGGAGCGAGCACGTCGGTCGACATCACCAGCGCCGGCTCGCCGCTCTTCCCCTTCGTGACCTGGCCGACGAGCAGCGTGGAGGCGCGAGAGCCCGTGCCGATGACGACGCCTGGCTGCGCGGTGAGCACCACCAGAACGAGAGCGAGCATCGAACCAGCGTACGACGGGGATGCTATTCGTCGCACATGCGACTCGAGCGGCACGTCGGAGGCATGGGCCGCGCGAGAACGCAGCACTACCTTCGGCAGCGCGGCTGGCTCGAGGTCGAAGGCGAGTGGCAGAGCTCCATCGAGGCGTCGGAGCCGGTGTCGATGAGCCGCGCGCTCCATCATCAGCTCACCACCGACTTGAGCGCCGCGCTGGCAGGCTTCGGGTGGAAGGTGGCTGGCTATTCGCCGCGTGGGTACGTCTCGCTCGAAGACCCGCTCGATGGCTCGAGGTGTTCGTTGCCCGCGGCGCTGCGACGTCAGGCGCGCCGGCAGAAGTGCGCGGTGAAGGAGCTGACGTACAGCCTCTTCCTCTCGCAGTGGGCCGTCGACGAACCGTGAATCGGTGCGAGCCGCCCGAGAACTGGGCCATGCTGCGCTGATGAACCCGGCGGGCACGCAGGAACGAGGGCTGGCAGTCGTCGCGGGAGTGGTCGTCGCGGTGGTCGTCCTCACGCTCTGCGGCGCGGGTGGCTTCGTCATCGGCCGGAATCGGGTTCAGAAGGCGAAGCGCGGGTGGAGCCTGGTGCCAGCGGTGACGGCCACGCGGGACCTGCCCGTCGGCGCGGTGCTGAAGCGCGGCGACCTCGTCGAGAGCACTGCACCCAACCAGTTCGTCACCGCACAGGTTCGGCGCGACGCCAGCGGCCTGGAAGGGCAGACGCTGCTCGCTCCCATCGCCACAGGAGAGTTGGCTCACCGCGGGCATCTGTCCCGTGCCTGGCCCATCAGTCGCGAATGCCTGAACCGAGCCGCGGCGACGGTCATCTCGTTGGGCCTCGTCGATGACGTTCCGGTCCGGGCGCTGCTCTCAGACCTCCACACGAAGAGCGGCTGGTGAGACAGGGCCCCTCGATGCTGGCTGGGCTCGCGCTCGGCGCTGCCGTCGGTCTGGTGCTGGGAGCGCCGCTCGCTTTCGGCGTCGCGCGCTGGGTATCGAAGCCCACGCTCGACGCGTGGCGCCTCGAGCCCGTGGTGGTCGCGGCGGTTGACCTCGAGCTTGGTGCCACCGTGACGATGGAGCACCTCTCACAACGCAGCATGCCCGTTCGTTTCACCAACGCAGCGGCCATCAGGCCCGACGAGGCCTCGAAGCTCATCGGCGCCCGCACCATGACGGTCATCTCGGCAGGCACGTCACTCTCGTGGTGGATGGTGTCGACCGCGCCCGGTGACGGCGGTGCGCCTTCAGACTGCGTCGAGACACTGCGCGCGCTCTCGGCCGATGCCGGCACGCCCGCGGTCAAACGGCTCATCGACGCGCTCGAGTCACAGCGGACGACGCCATGACCGAGAAGCTCGTCTTCAGTCACAGCGTCGAGGCCTTCGTGCGCGCGGTGCGGCCGGTGCTCGATGGAACGTTCGCCGAGCACCTGAAGTCCGTGGGCATCGACACCACGAAGCCATTGCTGCCCGCGTACCCCGTCGACGTGCTGCGCGAGGCGTTGCTGCTCGGCGCGAAGCGGCTCAACCCGTCGCTCGCACACTCAGACGCCTTCGTCGCGCTCGGGCGGCGCTACGTCGACGGGTATGGCGAGACGCTCGTCGGCCGCGCGCTGAAGACGGCGATTCGGCTCATCGGGCCAAGGCGTACGCTCGAGCGGTTGGCGAAGCAGTTTCGCACCGCGAACAACTACTCCGAGTCGAAGGTGACGCACGCGGCGCCCGGCAAGTCGCTGCTGTGGTGCAACGACGTGATGTACCCCGATTGGTACCGCGGGCTCATCACCGGAACGCTCGAGGTCGCCGGCGCGAAGAACGTCAGCGTGCGCCTGAGCCGCCACGACGCCGAGGGCGCCTTCTTCGACGTCGAGTGGCAGGACTGATCAGCTCACCGCCCAGAGGAACGCGACGAGCGGGCCGACGAGCAGACCCAGCGCGGTGACGGCGCCGATGACGGTGGCGATGCGTGACGGCGGGGGAGCGATGAGCGTGTCCATCGAGACGAACCTCGTGCCTGGCGCAGGGCATGCGCGTTGAGAGAGTGATGCAGCGACCACCGGAAGCGAGCGCCAGCCGACCCCACCAGCGCGTCGAAGCCTGTGTGCCCGGGCCCCACGAGGTCATTCACGACGGCTGAACCATGCTTCGATGACGCGCGTGACGTCGCCTCGCGACCAGTGGAGCCGCCGGTCTCTCGAGCTTCGGGCCGAGCGTTTCAGCGGCCGTCAGCTCGACGCGGGCGGCGTGCTGCGAAGCGACGACGTTCGCAACGCGCTCGAACTTCACGGCGCAGTGCACGTGGTGAACACCGGCCTCGAGACCGTCGACCAGCTGGTCGAGCTGATGCCGGCCCTCGGGTTCGACGAGGCGACGCGCTTCGAGCTCGGCGGCCGGACGAGCGCCGCGACCCAGCAGAAGTGGGTGGCGCCCGGGCTGCGGCGGCTCGACTTCTACCCGCCCGACCTGCACCTGCTCGCGAACAACGAGGTGCAGTACCGGCGCTCGAGCCCACGCTGGGTGCTCTTCGCCTGCCTCGAGGCTCCCGTCGAAGGTGGACGTGCCCTGCTGCACTCCGCTGAAGCCGTGGAGCGTGAGCTGCGACGAACGGCCCCCGACCTGCTCGCGCGAATGCTGCGACACGGCTTCTCCATCGAGACCGGCTTCCTCGACGACGCGCACCCCGAGAAGGCGAACAACACCTTTCAGTCCTGGCAGGAGCGCTTCGGCACGACTGACGCCGACGAGGCGCTGCGACGCGCCCAGGCGATGACCGACGAGTACGACGCGTGCTGGTGGGGTGAGGCTCGCACGCTGATGACGCGCATCGCGCTGACGGCGAAGTGGCCCGATGCGCGGGGCGTCGGCCAGCTCCGCTTTCCGCGCGTGGCCCTCGATGGACCGTCGGCGCGCAACGGCTTTCGACGTTTCCCGCTGGGGAATGGTGAGGTGCTGACAGCTGAGGAGGAATCGCGCGTGCGCGAGGCGCTGCTGTCGACGGCCGAGGGGCTGACGCTGCGACGTGGCGACCTCGTGCTCTTCGACAACCTGCGCTTCGGGCACTCACGCGAGTCGTTCAGCGGAGAGCGCGTGGTGCTCGTCGGCATGGCCGGTGAAGTGTGGGACCCAGCCGTCAGCGAGAGCGTTCAGTTGCGGCTCCCTCGACGGAACGCTCTGGAGCCACTCGCGACCGACGGCAGCTACTCGATTCCTCCACGACTCGTGCGACGTGAGCAGCGCTTCAGCACGCGGGTGTTCGACGCCGGTGGAGCCCTCGACGACGCGACGGTGGCGCTCATCGAGCGGGAGTTCACCCGGCACGGCGCACTCCACGTGCGCAACTCCGGCATCACGACGAACGAGTCCGGTGGACTGCCCGAGGCCACCTTGCGTGCGCTGCGGTTCGGTGGCGCCGACGCCTTCCCCTGGGGCGGCATGAGCAGCGGCCGCACCACCCGCAAGGCGCTGAGCCGTGAGCTGCGCGCGACCGACGAGTACCCCGCGCACCTCTGGCTGCTGCCGCACAACGAAGTGCTGTACCAACGCACGCTGCCCGCGCGGCTGCTCTTCTTCTCGGCGAAGCAGCTGCCCGCTGACGTTGGCGGCCGCACCTTCGTGCACTCGTCGAAGCTGTTCGAGCAGACGCTTCGAGACCTGGGCGGCGACGCACTGCTCGAGGGGCTGCGCCGTCATGGCCTGCTCATCGAGATGGGCTTCGTCGATGACCGGCACCCCGAGCGGTACCTGAACTTCTTCCGCTCCTGGCAGGAGCGCTTCGACACCACCGACCGTGACGAGGCCGCGCGCCGCTGTCGCGCCTCGACCCACCAGTTCGACGAGTGCTGGTGGAAAGACGAAGGCGGCGGTCTCGCCACGCTGATGACGCGCATTCGCGTGCCGGCGTTCTGCGATGGGCACCTGCTCTTCCCACGCATCGCGCTCGACGAGCCCTCGGTGCGCAACGGGCATCGGCGCTACCCACGCGGAGACGGCGTGCCCTTCACGAAGCTCGAGGTCGACCTGCTGCTGCACGCCTTTCTCGAGACGCGCCAGGGCACGGCCTGGGGCGCGGGCGACGTGCTGCTCGTGGACAACGTTCGGTACGGACACTCACGCGAGGCGTACTCGGGGCCGCGCGCACTCGGCGTCGCCATGGCCGGCGTCGTCGATGTCGGCCCACCGCCGTGACGCGGGACTACGCTCGCCTCACCGTGACGCTGACGCCCAACCAATTCCGTCGCGCTGAAGACATCACGGCTCCCGGCGAGCTGCGTGCGGGGCAGTGGCGAACCTTCGAGCCTCAGGCTCCGGTGGAGCGCGTGCTGCGAGGTGCGCGTCATCGCCTCAGGCCGGGCCTCACCTTCACGCCGTACGCAAACCCGACGCCCTGCAACGCGCACTGTTCGTTCTGCAGTGAAGAGCTGCTGCGCACCGACGCGTCGCGGCTGTCGGCGAAGACGGTCATTGCTGATCAAGCGCGCTACTTCCGCGGGCTGGCGCTCGCGTGGAGCGAGCTCGCCGGTTTTCCGATGGGGTTGAGCCTGAGCGGCCTCGAGGCGACCTCGCATCCCCAATGGATGTTGGCGCTGCTCGACCTCGTGCGCGCCCACGACGCGCTGTTTCCCTGGCGGGTGCTGTACACGAATGGCTCGGGGCTGGCGGCCGACGCGCGGTTGATTCCGGCGCTGCGTTCGTCGCGCTTCGACCGCGTGGAGCTCTCTCGCTGTCACTTCGACGAGGCCATCAATCATCGGGTGATGCGCTTCGACCATGGCGTGACGATTCGACGCGCTGAGGTGTTCGCCGAGACGGTGCGCCGCGTGCTGGCCGAGGGCCTGGGCCTCAAGCTGGTGTGCATTCTGAATCAGCAGGCCGTGCGAACGCTCGACGACGTGGAGCGCTACCTCGACGAGGCCAGCGAGCTCGGCGTGACGCAGGTGGTGTTTCGTTCCTTGAGCGAGCTCGGCGACCTGTACATCGAGAACCGTGAGACGAGGTGGATTGGGAGTCATCGCGTCTCGACGCGGGCGCTGCTCGAGGCGGTGATGCCCGACACCACGCCGCGCGCGGGCTGGCGCTTCGAGGGCATGACGGCGGGCTACTACTACTCGAACGAGGTGTACCGGCGCGGCGACGTCGAGGTGGTGTTCGAGGCCGCGAGCTACGTCGCGCATGCCGACGGAGTGCAGCAGGGCGTGCTGCAGAAGCTCGTCTTCCACTCCACGGGCGACCTCTGCGGAGACTGGGTGCCGAACGCGCAGGTCGTGGGGAACTACTTCGAGTGAACGAGAACGACCGGTTCTTCGAGCTGCTCCGCTCGCTCGCTGCGAGCAGTGTTCGGTTCGCGACGTTCGGCACGGCCGGGCTGTTGTTGCGTCACGTCGAACTGCGGGAGCGATACGCGCTGCGTGACGCCGACGTGCTGCTGCCGGCTGATCAGCTGGAGCCCTTCGCGGCATGGGCTCGGGCGCGTGGAGGCACCGTGACGAGCTGGGGCGAGCCGTTCGAGCGCGGCCTCGACGTTCGCGGCCGGTTCTACGTTCGTGCGTTGGTCGACGGCCTTCAGCTCGACGCGACGTACGAGACGTTCCTCGACCTCGAGGCTGCGCTGAACGAAGCGACCCTGTGTGACGGCGTGCCGACGTGCAGCGACCTCGTCATCTGGCGCGCGAAGCTGAACAAAGACCCGGGAGCCGCGCGTGCGTTCGCCGACGCGATGGGGCTCGAACTGCCTCAGCGCAGCGATGGCGGCGAGATTCCGTAGCGCTTCTCGAACCACGCGCTGAAGCACGCCGGCCACGCGCCCAGGCGGAGCGCATGTCGGGTGAAGGCCTGCACGACGTCGAGCGGGTCACCAGCCAATCGCGCACACTCCACCGCCACCTCGCGCTCACTCTCGGCGCGGCACTGCTTCTCCGTCTCGAGCACCAGCACCTGCAGCGCGCCTTCGATGGCCTGGAGTCGTGAGCCCTCGAGGTCGGGCGTCGCCGGGTCGATGAGCACCTCGTCGGCGCTCAGCCGCTTCGTCGTCAGCTTCCCGCCACAGGTGAGCGTCACGTCGGCGTCGACCCGAACTCTCGGCACCGACGCCTCGAAGTCATTCGTTCGCATCGATGGGTCGAGGTGCTCCTGCGTGTCCTGCTTCGGCAGCTCTCTGCAGCGCGCGATGAGCCGCGCCGAGACGCCCGCTGGCAACTTCGGCAGAACAGGCTTTGCGAGCTTGCAGCTCCACCGCAGGTCATCCCAGCGGCCGGGCTCGAACGCGGGCGGCGTCACCTCCTTGCCGAGGAACCACGCCGACACCGCGCGATGCACCTGCGCCGCATGCGCCCGCTGCTTCGCGTCGCTCGCCAGTCGGGAGTGCTCGAGGCTGGCGGTTGCACAGAACGGCTCCACCCGCCGACGGCTCTCGTCGACCATGAGCAGCGGACGCACCAACACCGCCGCGCGGCCAGTCTCACCCTTCGCCGCCAGCACCTCGGCGCGCTTCACCAGCACGTCGGTGAGCGACCCCAGCTGTCTGAACAGCGGCGCGAGCTCGGCGCGCTCCTTCGGCAAGGCGAGCTCTCGCAGCACGTCGCCCAACAACACCGCGCGCGCGTCGTCCTCCAGCAACTTCAGCTCGCTCGTCACCCGCGCGACCAACTGCTCGACGGCCTTGCGGTGCTCCACCTCGTCAGCGCCGTCGCGACGCCACGCCGCGAGACACGAGGCCGCCTCGGCCGCGCTCCGTCGCAGACAGCTCGCGCCTTCACCGAACGACTCGTCACCCGGCAGCTTCGGCTCCGAGGTGTTCGGCTTTGTGGGCTCCTTCGGCGCTGGCTGGTCGGGCGTCGGGCCGGGCGAGAAACCGCTCAGCATCACCTCGGCCAGGAAGCCGTCGGCCTCGCGGCCCCAGCGCGCACGCAGCAACGCCGTCGTCTGCTCCACGCCCAGGGCCTTCGTCAGCGCTTCGACCTCGGCCACCGCGGCCTCGCGTCCCTTCGACTGCTGCAGCTCGAAGAGCCGGTCGACGACGGCCTTCGCGCACCCGCGCCGCGCGTTCGACAACGCCTGACTCGCAGGCACGAGCGCTTCTCCGGGCGCGGTGTCGAGGCGCTGCCGTTCCTTCGCGAGCCTTGCTTCGAACGCGCCGAACGACTCACACGACGACGCCTGCGCCTCGAGCGAGGTCGCGCGCGCACGCACGTCGGCCGCGGTGGAGACGCACCCGGCAACCAACACCACCAGCCAGCTCACGGACAGACGCACCCCACCTGTTTGCCACCTCGGCCGAATCGGTGACACGACGACGTGCACGCTTCCGCCTCGAGCGCGGGTCTGCTGCGATGCGGCCTCCATGCGCGAGCTCGTCATCAGCCGAAGAAGCGACCTTCGCCTCGCGCGCGTGCGGGCCTTCTTGAACGAGCTGCCTGCGGCGGGCGACGTGCTGCTGGTGGGCGCGACGTTCGAGGCGGGCGCCGAGGTGACGCGCGCGCTCGGCCGCTCCCTCTTCGGGTGGCGACGCAGCACGCTCTACCGCCTCGCCCTCGAGCTCGCGCGGCCGGTGCTCCTCGCCCGGGGCCTCACCGCCGTCTCGTCGTTGTCATTGGAGGCGCTGTGGGCGCGCGTCACCTGGGACCTCGGAGAGTCAGCGCTGCTGCACCGGCTCTCGCCTCTCGAAGGAAAGCCCGGGCTCTCTCGGGCGCTCGCGCGAACCGTGGGAGAGCTGCGCACCCTCGGCGTGTCGCCCGACGCGGTGGAGCCGGCCCTGGCCGAAGCGATGCGCCTCTTCGAAGCGCGCCTGCTCGAGGCGAAGCTGGCCGACCGCGCGTTGGTGCTCTCGCTCGCGACCGAGGCCGTACCGACACTCCCACGCGCGCCGATGGTGCTCGTCGACGTGGCGGTGGCGCCCGGCCTCGAGGCGACCCTCGTGAACGCGCTCGTGCAGCACGCACCTGGAACCCTCGCCGTCGCGCCGCTCGACGATGAGACGACGGTGGAGCAGCTCTCAGCCCTCGTCGCGCCTGCGCACACGCTCGAGCCCGCGCCGGGCACACCGCTCACCGAGCTGCAGCGAAACCTCTTCGCACCCACGCAGCCCGCGGCGCAGCACACCCTCGAAGACTTCTTCTCGGCGCCTGGCGAGGCGCGGGAGTGTGTCGAGATTGCGCGCCGCATCGTCACGCTCGCGAAGCAGGGCGTGCGCGCTGATGACATCGCCGTGCTGCTGCGAAGCCCGCAGGCCTACCGCGCGCCGCTCGAAGACGCGTTTCGTCGCGCAGGCCTCAAGCCCTGGTTCACCTCGGGCCTGCCCCACCCCGACCCTGCCGGCCGCGCGCTGTTGTCGTTGCTCCGCTGCGCTGAAGAAGGCCTCTCGGCGCGGCGTTTCAACGAGTACCTCTCGCTCGCGCAGGTGCCGAAGCCCGACGTGCACGGCGCTCCGCCCGAGGCCACAGACGCGCCCTACGCGCGGCCCGACTCGACCGAGACGTTTCTTCCCGCGAGTCCATACGGCGCACCGCCACCGCCTGCTCCCGAGGCCGTCACCGACGTCGAGGCGCCCACCGTGCTGGGCCAACTGCGCGCGCCGCGACGGTGGGAGAAGCTCATCGTCGACGCCGCCGTCATCGGAGGCACCGACCGCTGGCGACGCCGCCTCTCGGGTCTGCGTGAGCGCTACGAGACCGAGCAACGCAACCCCACCGCGAGCGAGGCGCAGCTCGAGCGCTCGAAGCGTTCGCTGGCCGACCTCTCGGCGCTCGAGCAGTTCGCCCTGCCGCTGCTCGACGTGCTCGCCGCGCTCCCGAAGCAGGCCACGTGGGGCGAGTGGCTCGACGCGCTCTCCTCGCTCTCCACTCGCGCGCTGAAAGACCCGAGCCGGGTGCTCGCGATTCTTCATGAACTCGGCCCGATGAAGCCGGTGGGGCCGCTCGAGCTCTCCGAGGTGCGCGCCGTGCTCTCGCGCAGGCTCTCCGAGGTGACCGAAGCGCCCGAGGGGAAACGGCCGGGCCACGTCTTCATCGCGCCGGTCGATGGCGCGCGAGGCCTGTCCTTCCACACCGTCTTCGTGCCCGGCCTCGCCGAGCGTGTGTTCCCCCAGAAGATTCGTGAAGACCCGCTGCTGCCCGACCGCGTGCGCGAGAGGGTGTCGCCCTCACTCGAGACGGCCCGCCGCCGCATCGCCGCCGAGCGCCTCGCCCTCATGTTGGCTGTCGGCGCCGCGCGAGAAAAAGCGGTGCTCTCGTACCCGCGCATCGACGTCGAGCACGCCCGGCCACGCGTGCCTTCGTTCTACGCGCTCGAGGCTGCGCGCGCCGTGCAAGGCACGCTGCCCGGCTACGAGAAGCTGCAGCGTCAGGCCGAGGCCTCGGCCAGCGTTCGCCTCGCGTGGCCTGCGCCTGCGAAGCGTGAGAGCGCCATCGACGACACCGAGTACGACCTGGCCACCATCGACGGCATCTTCCGCGCGACGGGCGCCGTGAAGGGTCGCGGCCGCTACCTGGTGACGACGAACCAGCACCTGGGCCGCGCGCTGCGCTCCCGGTTCGCGCGCTGGCAGACGAGCGCCTTCACCGCCTACGACGGCCTCGTGAAACCCTCGGCGCTCGCCCGCGCCGCCCTCGAGAAGCACCACCCGACGAAGCGGCCCTTCTCTCCCACCGCGCTCGAGCAGTACGCCGCCTGCCCGTACCGGTTCTTCCTCTCGGCCCTCGTTCGCCTGCAGCCATGGGAGGTGCCCACCGAGCTCGAAGAGCTGGGCCCGCTCGAGAAGGGCTCGATGGCACACGAGGTTCAGTTTCAGCTGCTCTCGGCGCTCAAACGAGACGGTGTCGTCGTCACCGAAGAGACGCTGCCGCAGGTGATGAAGCGCCTGGGCGAGACGATTCAGCAGGTCGCCGACGACGTGTACGACCGCTACAAGCCGGCCATCGAGCGCGTGTGGCAAGACGGCGTGCAGACGCTCGAGGCCGACCTGCGGCAGTGGCTGCGCCTGATGAAGGACGACCCTGCCTGGCGACCGGCGCACTTCGAGCTGGCCTTCGGGCTCGCCGACCGCGCGCGAGAAGAGATGGACCCGGCGAGCTCTCCGACGCCGGTGACGCTGCTCGAGGGGCTGCAGGTGCGTGGCTCCATCGACCTCGTCGAGCGCAACGTCGACGGCACGCTGCGCGCCACCGACTACAAGACGGGCCGCGTGAAGGCCGATGAAGACTCCGTCATCGGGGGCGGCCGGCACCTGCAGCCGGTGCTCTACGCGCTGGTGCTCGAGAAGCTCTTCTCTGGCGCGAAGGTGTGGGGCGGGCGGCTCTATTACAACACGCAGGTCGGCGGCTTCACCGAGCGGCCGGTGCCCCTCGATGCCCTCTCGCGTGAAGCCTTCGGCGCCGTCGCCCGCACCATTCGCGGAGCGCTCGAGACGGGTTTCTTCCCCGCCACGCCCGATGAGAACGAGTGCGGCTGGTGCAACTACCGCGCGGTGTGCGGCCCAGATGAAGAGCGGCGCGTCGTGGCGGCGCGAAAACACCTCAAGCCCGAGATGGCCGAGCTGCGGCGCCTGCGCGACCAACCGTGAGCCTTGCCGGACGCAAAGGGGCGCGCGACGCTGGATGAGATGGCGTCTCCACTCATGCTTTTCAGGGTCGCGCAGGGCACCGCCGCGACCGGCATCGTGCTCGGCGCGGGCATCATGCTGTACGCGAGCTCGCGCGGCTCGAACGGCGCCATTGCCGCGCTCGTCGCCGTCTTCGTGGCCTTCGTGCTCGGCGCGTGCGGCGCCCTCATGGGCATCGTCGGCATGGTGAATGACGCGACCATGAAGCAGCAGGGGCTCATCGCACTCGGCCTCGGCATCGCGGCGCCCGTGTTGTCCATCGCACTGATGTTCGCCCTCGTGCCGAGCTCGGCGTTTCGAATCTGAGTCAGCCGAGCTTCGCGACCACCTTCGCCGCGCGCCGCACGATGGTGGCCAGCGGGGTGCGCGCGCGCTGCTTGCGCCAGTCATCGATGCAGCGGTCGAGCATGGTGACGAAGACGGCCGCCATCAACTCTCGCTCGAAGGGGTTCGAGACCTCGCGCTTCAACACCCCGCACAAGCCTTCACGCAGCGCGTTCAGGTCGGTGAGCGCAGCCGCCCGGAGCGCCGGAGTTCGCCACGCGAGGTCGGTGCGCCGCAGCACCAGGCGCGCGTCGCGCTCGTAGAAGGTGCCCAGGGCGTCGCAGACCGCGCGCACCATCGCCTCGAAGGGTGCGTCACCCGCCTCGAGCCGCGCGCCGATGCCCTCGAACAGCATCGGGTCGTACGCGTCCCACAGCACCAGCCGTTCCTTGGTGCCGAAGTGCCGGTACACCGTGGCCGCGCCCACCTGGGCCCGCTGGGCAATCTCCTCGACCGAGACGGCGTCGAAGCCGCGCTGCTCGAACGCCTCGAGCGCCACCGCCTGCACCTGCCGCATCGTTCGAAGCCGCTGCTGCTCGCGCACCGTCATGACCCGGTCTTGTGCCTCAACTCGAGAGTGACTATCAAGTGAGAGTCACTCTCGCTTTGGAGACTCCCGTGTCGAAACGAACGAAGGACGCCCTCGAAGACGCGCTGCTGGGCAGCACGGCGGCGGTGCAGACCTCACGCCTCGGCAGGGTCTGGTCGACGGGCCGGGCCGCCATGGGCCTCGCGCGAACGGCGCTGCGCCGCGATGGCGTCGTCGACGAAGCCGCCCTCGAGCAGCTCACGACGCGCCTGGGCTCGCTCAAGGGCCTGGGCATGAAGCTCGGGCAGATCTTCTCGTACGTCGACCCGAGCCTGCCGCCCGAAGCGCGGCGCATGCTGTCGGTGCTGCAGACGCGCGCGCCCGCGAGCCCGCCCGAGGCGGTTCGCCGCACGGTGGAGCGGGCCTTCGGTGACCGCGCCTCCACGCTCTTGTCGGCCATGAACCCCCGGCCCTTCTCGGTGGCAAGCATCGGGCAGGTGCACCGCGCCACACTTCCCGGAGTGGGAGACGTCGTCGTGAAGGTGCTGCACGAGGGCATCATCGACGCGCTGCAGGCTGACTTCGCCAGCGCCCGGGCGGGCGTCACCTTCGCCGACACGCTGATGCTGGGCGCCGCGGCCGACGCGAAGGCCGCCGTCGAAGAGGTTCGCGCCGTCATGCTGGCCGAGTGCGACTTCGCGCGTGAGGCCGACCACCAGCGCGCGTTCGGCCGCTGGCTCTCGAGCGACCCGTCGACCCGCGTCCCCGAGGTCGTCGACGCATGGAGCGCCAGCACGGTGCTCACCAGCCGCGATGAGCCGGGTGCAACGCTCGACGCGTTCCTCGAGGCGCAGCCCTCGCAGGCCGAGCGCAACCGCGCGGGCGCGGCCCTCTTCCACGCCTCGGTGGGCGGGCTCTATGCACTGGGCCGCCTGCATGCCGACCCGCACCCCGGCAACTTCGCGTTCCGCGACGGGCGCGTGGTGCTCTACGACTTCGGCTGCGTGCGCACCTTCGAGCCGCGTCACGTGCGGGCGTTGGCAGGGCTGGTCTCGGCGCTGCGGGCGAACGACCACCGCGCGGTGATGGCGGCCGCGTCAGCGTTCGGCTTCGACACCTCGACCCCGGAGCGTCAGGCCCTGTTGCTGCGCTTCACGCGGGGCTTCTTCTTCCCCGTACTGCAGCGTGGGGCCGCCCGAATTCCCGCCGACCGGCCTGCGGAGCTCAAAGACCTGCTGGCCGACAAACGCGCGCTGGCGAAGCTGGGCCTGCCGCCGCACGCGATGTTCCTGTTGCGGCTGCGGTTCGGGCTCTATGCCGTGTTGTCGCGGCTCGAGGCCGAGGTCGACTGGGGCGCGCTCGAGGAGCGGCTGTCGACAGCGGTGCGCGAGGCGGCGTGAGTCAGTCGAGCACTTCTTTGCGGGCCGACTCGGCGACGGCGACGACGGCCGGGTGGCGCAGGCGACGCTCGACCGAGATGGCGTAGTACGACTGCTTCACCTCGTCGGTGCGGCCGATGATCTGCACCTCGAACTGCCGGGCCACCTCGTCTTCGATGGCCGCGGGTGCTGCGAACACGCCACGCCCCGACGAGCCGAACACCTTCATCAGCGCCGAGTCGTCGAACTCGCCCACCACCTTCGGCCGCACGCTGCGCTTCTCGAACCACTCGTCGAGCGCGACGCGTGACGAACTGCCCGGCAGGGGGAGCAACATGGGCGCGCCCTCGAGTGAGCCGGGGAAGCCCTTCTTCAGGCCCGACGCCAGGTTCGCACGCGCGAAGAAGGTGGTGCCGCTGCCACCGAGCATGTGACTGAAGGCCTTCACCTTCACGTCGTGGGGTGCGGGTTGGTCGCTGATGACGACGTCGAGTTCGTGCAGCGCCAGCTTCGCGAGCAACTGCGTGACGTGGCCTTCGTGCACCTCGAGCTGCAAGTCGGGCACGGCACCGTACGCGGGCTCGAGCAGCCGCTCGGCCACCAGCTTCGGCACCACGTCGGCGACCCCCACCGCGAAGCGCACCTGGCGTGACATGGGGCCGCGGCTCAGTGACTCCTGCAGCTCACGGCCCAGGCGGAAGATTTCGTCGGCATAGCGGAATGCCGTGCGGCCCACGTCAGTCAACACGAGCCGGCGGCCTGCGCGCTGAAACAGCTTCTGGCCCAGCGCCTCTTCGAGCGTCTTGAGCTGCGTCGAGATGGTGGGCTGCGAGAGGTGCAGCTCGCGGCTGGCGTTCGCGATGGTGCCCGTGCGAGCGACGGTCCAGAAGTAGAGCAGGTGGTGGTAGTTGAGCCAGGCCATCGGTGGGTCTCTCTCTCGACGAGGGCCGCGCGGCGCAAGCAAATCGCCGGAGCGCGTCGGCTCACTTCGCGGCGTCGACCTTGAACCGGCCCGTCACCTCGGTGAGCGCGTCGACGGACTTCTGCAGGTCCTGGGCGATGCGCGTGGTGCGCCCCGTCGCGTCGACGCCCTGCTTCACGAGGTCGGCCACGTTGCGCGCGCCCGCGACGGCCTGCTCGCTCGACTGCCGCTGCTGCCGCGTCGCCACGGCGATCTGCTGCGCCGCCTCCTTCGTGCCACGCGAGAGCTCGAGGATCTGCTGGAACGAGCTCGAGGCCTGCTCGGCGATCTGCGTGCCGCGCTCCGAGGCTTCGACGCCCTGCCGGGAGCGGGTGACGGCGAGGTCTCCCGACTGCTGCACGCTCTCGACGATGCGGCCGATGTCGCGCGCCGACTGCGCCACGCTCTCGGCCAGCTTGCGCATCTCGGCGGCGACGACCGAGAAGCCGCGGCCCACCTCTCCGGCCTTCGTGCCCTCGAGCGCGGCGTTGAGCGCCAGCAGGTCCGACCGGTCGGCCACCTGCTTGATGACGGCGGCGATGCGCGAGACCTGCTGCAGGTCGGCGTTGAGCCGCACGATGGCCTCGGCCACCTCCTTCGACTCGCGGCGAATGTCGGTCATGCTCGAGACGACCTGCGTGACGGTGGTGCGCGCGTCGTCGACCGCCTGGTTGGTGCGGCCCGCGGCCTGCTCGACGGTCTCGGTCGAGCGGGTGATCATCTCGGCCGTGCGCGAGAGCTCTTCGAAGGTGGCGGCGATCTGCTGCGCGTAAGCCGACTGCTGGCTGGTGACGTGCTCCTGGTCGTTCGACGCGGTGATGAGGCCGCGGGCGGCGTTCGAGAGCCGGGCCGACAAACCCACCATCTCGCCGACGAGGCCCTTGAGGCTGCCCACCATCTCGTTCACCGACGAGGCCATCGACTGCACCTCGTGCGCGCCGCCGACGTCGACGGTGCGCACGGTGACGTCTCCGGCAGCGAGTTCGCGCGCGACGCGGGTGACGACGCCGAGGGGCGCCGCGATGGCCGACGAGAAGAACACCGCGAGCAACAGCCCGCCGGCGAGCGCGCCGAACAACACCCAGAGCCCGACGAGCTGGTTCTCGCGCCGCTGCTCGGCGAAGCGGGCGAGCGAGAAGCGCAGCACCACCAGCACCTCGGTGTCTTTGTCGCGGGCCGAGCAGCGCACGTCGAGCACGTCGCCCCGGGTGGAGCTGCAGGCGCCCACGGCGGGCACCAGGTAGCGCTCGGGCGGCAGGTCTCCGAAGACCAGCATCGCGTCGGCCTTCGCGAGCTCGAGCTGCCGCACGCCCTCTTTCGTCGTCACGCGCGCCGGGTCGAGCAGCAGCACGCCCGACTGCGTGAGGTCCTGGTTCGTGCGCAGGCCCTTGAAGAGCACCTCGAGCTCGTCGCGCTGCGCGAGGCCGTCGCTGATCAACCGCACCGTGGGCGCAGCGTTCGTCGCGGCGAGCTGGGCCAGCGCGGTGGCCTGGCTCTCGAGCGCGTCATCGGCCTGATTGTTGAGCCGCGCGGGGAAATAGATGGCGCTGAAGAGCGCGACCACGATGCAGGGCGTGGCGACGGCGATGGCGGCCTGCACACGAAGCGAGAGCCTGGCCCAGAGCGAACCCATGGCCGCCGAGCGTCCCACCTCTGGCCGCCCACACAAGTCCCAAAGGTGTCAGCGGCGGCTGGGCGTCGCGGGCGGTGCATCACTCGCGACGACGACCTCTCGTGGCTCGGCCCGCTCGAGGCGCTTCATCACCGCGGCGATGTTGGCCTGCGCCAACGCGAGGTTGAGGCGCGTGAAGTCGATGGGCTTGGTGACGAAGTGCGCGGCTCCGACCGCGTGGGCGTCGGCCTCGGTGTAGCGGCCCGAGTAGGCCGTGAGCACGATGACGGGCACGGTGGCCAGCACTGGCAGGCGGCGCGCGAAGGCCGGCAGCTGCGTGTGCAGCAACGGGTGGCCCTTCAGCAACCGCACCAGCTCGAGCCCGTCGAGGGTGGAGCCGCGCAGCTCGACGTCCATCAGCACGGCGAACAGCTCTCGCTGGTGAAACGCGATGAGGTCGACGGCTTCGACGTCGTTCTGCGCCCAGAGGAGCCGGTACTTCGTCTTGAGCCGCACCGCCGCGATCTTGAACGTGTCGGCGTCGTCTTCGACGTACACCACGACGGGTCTGGTGTCGGCCGTCCCCATGGCCTGCGCATATCAGCGGTGGTGGGAGCGGGAGCGGCCTTCGCTGGGCGCGGAATTGTCCGTCGGGGGCGAAGCGTGCGCGTCAACCGACTACGCTGCGCGGCATGAGCGCCGTTCCACCGCCGGGTCTCGTGCTGCCAGACGTCTGGTACGTCGCCTGCCGCGCTCGTGCGTTGAAGCAGGCTCCGGTCGCCGTGACGATTCAGGGTCGACCGCTGGTGTTGTTCCGCGGCCCGAACGGAGCCCCCGCCGCCTTCACCGACCGCTGCCCGCACCGCAACGTGCCGTTGTCGATGGGCGAGGTGGTGAAGGGCGAGTTGCAGTGCAAGTACCACGGCTGGCGCTTCGACCAGCGAGGCGCGTGCACGGCGGTGCCGGGCCTCGTCGATGGAGAGGTGTCGCTGCGCTCGCGCTGCGCCGAGACGTTCGCGTGCGTCGAGCAGCAGGGCTTCGTCTGGGTGTACACGACGCCGAACGTCGAGCCGACGAGCGCGCCGTTCTCGTTCCCGCACGTGGACGAAGCGCCGTACTCGAGCGTGGTGCGTGAATTTCACGTCGAGGCGTCGGTGCACGCGGTGGTCGAGAACACGCTCGACGTGCCGCACACCGCGTACCTGCACGGTGGGCTGTTTCGCACGGCGCAGAAGTCGAATGTCATCGACGTGGTGGTTCGCCGGCACGCGACCTGGGCCGAGGCCGAGTTCATCGGAGAGCCCGCGCCCAAGGGCCTCATCGGCCGAATCCTCGCGCCCGGCGGTGGCGTGACGGTGCACTTCGACCGCTTCCTGCTGCCATCCATCGCGCAGGTCGAGTACCGGCTGGGCGAGCGCAGTCACCTCTTCGCGACGAGCGCGCTGACGCCCGTGACGGACACCGAGACGCGGGTGTTCGCGGTGGTGACGTTCAAGCTGCCGTTGCCCGGGTGGCTGGTGAAGCCCTTCGTCGCGCCCATCGCCACGCAGATCTTCGCGCAAGACGCGGTGATGCTGCGAAGGCAGACGGCGCAGGTGAAGCAGTTCGGTGGAGAGAAGTACACCTCGACCGAGCTCGACGTGCTGGGGCCGCAGGTGACGCGGCTGATCAAACAGGCGGCCGCGAAAGAGACGCCCACCGAGGGCGTTCACGAGCACCGACTGCGAATGAAGACGTGAATGCCAGAGTTTGATGCCTCGGAGCGTCAGGCTGTTCGGCGCGCGGGCCCCGACAGCAGTGAACCCCGACGCCTGCGAACCAGACCAACGAGGCCGAAGACCAGCAGGCTCGACGCGTCGACGGCGCCACAGCCGCAGCCCTTCGGCGGCTCACACGATGAATCCTGGCAGGCGGTCGCGGATCCGCCAGCGGTCGCGGATCCGCCAGCGGTCGCGGATCCACCAGCGGTCGCGGATCCACCAGCAGCCGGGGATCCACCAGCCGTCGCGGATCCACCAGCAGCCGCGGAGCCACCAGCAGCCGGGGATCCGCCAGCGGTCGCGGATCCGCCAGCGGTCGCGGATCCACCAGCGGTCGCGGATCCACCAGCCGTCGCGGATCCACCCGCCGTCGCGGAACCACCCGCCGAACCGCCACCCATCGGAACGATCACGCCCGCATCAGGGCCCTTCGTCGTCACACAACTGCCCAACGAGTGCTCGAGCGCGCCTTGCGTGAACTGACCCGTCGCCGGTCGCGGCCTTCCACAGAAGTCGTCGGTCACCAGCGCCTCACGAGGCCCGGCGCCGACGAGCATCGACACATTACCCATCACCGACAGGTCCCCCGCGAGCGGCGTCGTGTACCAACCGTCGAACGTCGGCGTCGTCACGTTCACCAGGTTTGCCATGCCGGTGAAGGTGCCCATGTCTCGGGTGCGAATCGCCGAGCTCGTCACGTTGCCGATGGCGCTGCCGGTCGTCGTGTCGAAGCGAAAGTCGACGCCGTTCGTCGCGATGAACGTGTTGTAGAGCACGCGCGTGTTGCGGCTGCGGTTCAGGTACAGCGCCACGTCACTGCAGTTGATGACGACGTTGTTCCTCGCGATGCCGTCTTCGTGCTCGACGTTGCAGGGCACGGCCGCGTCGAACGCCGGCGCGCAGAACTGGGCTCCGGTACCGCCGCCACCGAACGACAGGCCGATGCGCGCGTCGTTGCCCGCGAGCGGAACGGTGGTGGTGGCGCAGATGACGAGGTTGCGCTCCATGACGCCGCGCTTGCCGCCGCTCTTCAAGAACACGCCGTAGCTGACGAAGTTGCCGCCATTCTTCCGCCAGTCGTGAATGAAGTTGTCTCGCACCACCCAGTCGTCGCCGGTGTCGATGTTCAGCTTCGTCACCGGATTGCTCGTGACGCGGGGCCGGGTGTCGAACAGCTCGTTGCGCTCGACGAGGCCACGGTGCGGCGTCATCGCGTTGCCTGGCGACGTCACCACCGAGTTCACCTTCAGCTGCGCGTTGAAGTCGACCAGCTGGTTGCCGCGCAGCACGACGTCGGTCGCCGCGCCCGTCACCTGAAACGCGTGCTCGCAGTTCGAGTCGTCGGCGCAGACGCCCTGCACGCGCAGGCCTTCGAAGGTCCAGTATGCGCCCGCCACGCCGATGGCGATGACCGTGTCTGACTCGAGCCTCGCGGTGAACGGCGTCTCGGCTCGCATGACGATGCGTTGGGCGGCCGTGCCGTTCGCGTTGCACGAGAGCTTCGAGGTGAGCCGGTACGTTCCGGGAGCGAGGATGATGACGTCTGCCGGCATCGCCGCCGCCACCGCCGCACGCAGCGTCGTCACGTCAGTCACCCGCACGTCTCGCGCGAACGCCGAACCCGCTACCAGCACCAGCAGCCACCAGCGCTTCATCGCAACCCCATTCGGCGACGCAGCGTCGCCACCTCGAGGAACAGCACCCGCACGCCGCCGAAGTCGATGGCGTCGTTGTCTTCCAGCCGCAACCCCTGTCTTGCCGGAGCCCGCACCCCATTGAGCAGCGTACCGTTGCTCGAGCCCAGGTCTTCGAGCTCAGCGTGCTTCTTCTTCCACCGAATCGCCGCGTGGTGCTTCGAGACCGTGCCCTCGTCGAGCATCACGTCGCAGTCGGCGGTGCGGCCGATGAGCACCTCGTCGTCGTCACGCAGCGGAGGCAGCGTCGCCACCCAGAGGTCGTCGAAGTCGAGCACGCCTTTGCTCGAGCGCGCGCCGTTGAGCGGCCGCGTCGTCTTCGGGGTGAGGTCGAGGGAGCCCGACTTGCGCTCCTTCTTGAAGGGCCGCTCGACGAGCACGAAAGGGCCGAGCTGCTTCGCGAACGTGGCCGCGTCGAGGCGGGCCGCGAGCTCCCTGAGTTCACGAACGGTCAGCACGCTGCGAGTCTCGACTCAGTTCGCAGACTCCACCAGCTCGTGCTTCTCGAACGCAAAGCCCTCGGGCGCGACGAGCGAGAACGTGTCGTTGGGAATCTCGGCGGCGAGGTCGATGCGGGTGAACGTCGTGCGGCCCAGCTCGGCGCCGTTCTCGCGCTGCACCACCACCTTCGGCACGCACAGCGACAACGCCTGCTCGCACTGCTCCTCCTCCACCACCAGCTCCGACGTCACGCCGCCGGCCACCGTCTTCTTCGAGAGGAAGTCACCCGACGGAAACCGCAGCGCGTACGTCACGGTGATGGGCTGGCCCTTCTCGTCGGGCGTGGTGATGACGAGCTCGAACGCCTCGGGGCCTTTGGGGTGCGCCACCTTCGTCGAGGTGACGCCTTTCGACGGCAACAGCGGCGTGCGGTAGCCCTCGGGCACGAAGGGCGCGAACTGCGTGGTGAGAAACAGCGCGGCCTTCTCGGCAGGCAGCTTCATCTCGAACGCCTCGAGCTTCTTGTCGGCGGGCGACAGCTTGAAGAAGCGCGTGCCGTCGAAAGACAACGTCATCGGCTGGGGAGAAAGCAGCGTGCCCTTCACGCGGTTGGGAGCCCGGTACACGAAGGTGTGCGTGGCGGTGGCGTCGCCCTGCTTCGACGTGGCGTCGACCTGGTAGTGGCCGAGGCGGCGGTCTCGTTCGGCGAGCGCGCGGCGGGCCTCAGAGGCCAGGTTCTCGGGCGGCTTCGGCGCCTCCTTCGGGCAGCCGAGCAATGACAGCACCAGCAGCAGACTCGTTCGGTTCACGGCACGCTCCAGACTGCAGAAAAGCCGAAGGGCCCGGCACTCCAAGTGGAGCCACCGAGCCCTTCGTCACAGCACGACGGTCAGACTTACTTGACCGCGATGCCCATCGCCGACGAGTTCGTCACGCCGATGATGTTGCCGGCGAGCGCGAAGATGCCGTGACGGGGGGTCGTGCCAGCGCCCTTGAGGTCGACCTTCGACGCGCCCATGGCCTTGGCCTCCGCGACGAGGAGCTTGTTGACGACCTGGTCGAGGTCCGACGTGACGATGTCGATGATGTGGAAGATGAGGGTGATGCCGATGCTGTTGGCCTGGATCACCGCGACAGCCTCGCCGCCGTTCGCAACGACTTCGTTGCCGGCAACAGTGGCAGACTCAACCGACGTGCAACCAACGGCAGCCGCGAGCGACAGGGCAAGAAACGCCTTCTTCATGTGTGGACTCCTCGTTCAACAAAGGGTGGTTACTGCTTCACTGCCTGCTTGGGCTTTCCCCTCCCAGCGAGCGGCGCGGACCTTATCGAGGGTCACTCACCTGTCAACGACAGACATGAGGGTGATTGACACTCGTCATAGCGATGGAGCCCGATGACTGAACCGAAGCGCAACGAGCGGCTGTGGCTTCACGCGGCGCTCTTCATCGGCACGGTGGGCAGCACGTTCTTCACGTTCCTCACGCAGTCGGGCGGAGGCGTCGAGAGCAGCGCGCTCGTCGACAAGCTGTGGGGCAGCGCCTTCTTCTCGGGCTCGGTGATGTTGATTCTGGGAGCGCACGAGATGGGGCACTTCCTGATGGCGCGGCGGCACGGCGTCGACTCGTCGTGGCCGTACTTCATTCCGCTGCCCATCGGCTTCGGCACCATGGGCGCGGTGATTCGGCTGCGCGGCAGAATTCCCACGCGTGACGCGCTCGTCGACATCGGCGCCGCTGGGCCGCTGGGTGGGTTGCTGGTCTGCATTCCGCTCTGGTGCGTGGGCGTGTGGCTCTCGCGCGTCTCGCCCTCGCCTGACCTGCGCGACACGTTCCCCGGGCAGTTCTCGTTGTGGCACGTGGTGGGCTCGTGGAGCGACGCGGCTCCCGAAGGCGACGTGGTGCAGGTGTTCGGCGACAACCTCATCGGCGTTGGGCTGCAGTGGTTGATCAAAGGCCCGCTGCAACCCGGCACCGACCTCTTCGCGCACCCGGTGCTGGTGGCGTCGTGGTTCGGGTTTCTGGTGACGATGCTGAACCTGTTGCCGGTGGGGCAGCTCGACGGCGGGCACCTGACGCACGCGTGGTTCGGTGAGCGCGCGGAGCTGATCGGCCGCGTCGTCGCCGGCGTGATTCTCATCGCGGCGCTGCTGTTCTCGACGTCGTGGCTCGTGTGGTTCCTGCTGGTGACGTTCGTGGTGAAGTTCCGTCACCCGCCGGTGGTGGACGAGACGGTGCCGCTGTCGAGGAGCCGCAAGCTGGTGTGCCTCGTCTGCTTCGTGATGACGGTGCTCACGTTCATGCCGACGCCGCTTCGGTTCGCAGCGATGGTGACGCCGTGAGCACCCCGGCTGATCAGTCACGGAAGCGTCGCTGTGTGAGCGCATACGAGGCGCCATCGAGCCACTCCCGTGCACCCCTCCACTCAGTGCCAACGGTCGCCTTCACGCATCGGCGCATCGCGCTCGCTGGTCGTTCGAGCGGAGCCACGCCTCCGCGCGCGACCTCACGGTGTCGAGATGACGAGCTTCGCAGCCTTCACACACCCACGGGTTGTTCGAGCGCTCCCGCAGTCCACGCACGAGACAATCACAGTGTCGACATGACGAGCTTCGTCGCTTTCACACACCCACGCGTTGTTCGGGCGCTCCCCACTCGATGCGCGAGATGATCACGGTGTCGACATGACGAGCTTCGTCGCCTTCACCCACCCACGCGAGGCGCCATCGTTGCTCGAGCGCTCGGTTCCAGCGCCCGCGCCGGGCGAGCTGCTGATCCGCGTGGAAGCCTGCGGGCTCGGCGCCGCTGACTTCGGCTTCTTCCAGCTCGACGCCTTGCCACGCACACCGCTGATTCCGGGCTTCGAGGCGGTCGGCATCGTCGAGGGCACGGGCGGAGGCACCGCGACACCCATCGGAACACGCGTCGGCCTCACGCCGCTCGCCTCGACCTGTGGTGGCTGCAACCTGTGCGAGCGGGGGCTGGAGCGTTGGTGCGCGAGAGCACAACTGCACGCGTGGCATCGCGATGGGTTCCTCTCGCGGCACGTGGTGACGACCGAGCGCGCCGTGGTTCGCCTGGAGCCGGCCGACGAGCCGACGACGTGGGCGCCGCTCTTCGCGACGGGGTGGACGGCGTTCAGCGCGGTGCGCGCGACGGAGCTCGGGCGAGGTCATCGGCTCGGTGTCATCGGGCTCGGCGGACTTGGGCAGCTGGTGGTGCAGGTCGCTCGTGCGCAGGGCCTCGAGGTCACCGCGTGGGACGTGGACCCGGAGCGTCGGGCGCTCACAGGTGACTTTGCGGCGGCGCAGCCGTTCACCTCCGACTCCGTCGACGCGCTCGTCGTGTGCACGCCGTCAACGCAGGCGATTCAGCAGGCCGTGCGGGCCGTACGCCGGGGTGGAGCGCTCGTGCTCGCGGCTGCGTCGCCTTCGGTTCGGTTCGACTTGTCACTCTTCGACACGGTGATGCGCGGCGTGACGTTGAAGCCCGCCTTCCTCGGTGCGCGCAGCGAACTCGACGAGCTGATCAGCCTCACGCGAACCGGCGCCGTGAAGCCGGTGGTGACGCTGATTTCCCTCGAAGACGTGCGCGCGAAGTTCTGGCTGTTGCGTGATGGCGGCTTCCCCGGGCGGCTGGTGGTGACCTGAATTTCGGGCGGGGCTCCCCGTCTGGAGTCCGTGCTTCGCTCGATGCTGCCGGCGCTCCTCGTCGTCTCAAGCGGTTGCGCGCTTCACCAC
This sequence comes from Myxococcaceae bacterium, assembly GCA_040275325.1. Classification (GTDB taxonomy): domain Bacteria; phylum Myxococcota; class Myxococcia; order Myxococcales; family Myxococcaceae; genus Xiheimicrobium. Next base: position 41,733 of record JBEOKA010000175.1, read on the forward strand.
GCGCGCCTCGACTCGACCCGTGACCTCGTCATCACCCGTCAAGGCGATGGGCTGTGCGGGCCCATCGGCATTCGACGCGCGTCGCTCGGCGCCCGCTGGGGTGAGTACGTGCGCGTCTCGGTGACGTCGTCGACGCCAGTGACGGGAGAAGCGCGGCTGCACGTCGATGGCCGCGCGTACCCGCTGCAACAGTTCACGACCGCGCCTTCGTACGAGTCGCCCGTGAACGTCTCGGTGGCGGTCGACCAGGTCGCGGCAGAGCTGCCCGCCGTGGTGCCGCTGCCGACGACGAGCACGCAGACCATCGTGCTCGACGCCGCGTGGACGAATGAGCGCCTCGACGTTCCGGCGGCGCTCGGTTCGGGGCACGTCATCGACATCACGCTCGCCGGGCTGCGCACCGCGCAGGGCTCGTGCAACGACGTCGTCTTCACCGTCGAGCAGGGCGTGTTCAAGCCGACGGTCGACGAGCGGCTGTGGGTGGCCGAGCTGATTCGTCGCGGCGGGCCCGAGCTGCAGGCCTGGCTCGCGGCCGAAGAAGCGCGCAAGAACGAGATTCGGCTGCAGGTCTACGCCGAGGCCGAGCGTCGCAAGGTCGAGTGGCAGGTGCAGGTGGCGGCGCGTCGTGAAGCCGAGCGGGTCGAGGCCATCGCGCGCGCCGAGGCTGCTCGCGTCGAGGTCGTCGCGCAGGTCGAAGCGCAGCGGGTCGAAGCGCAGCGTCGCGAAGAGATTCGGCAGGCCCACTTCGCCGAGTACGAGCGTCGGAAGGAAGTTCGTGTCGACGCCACGGTGGCAGTCGCTCCGGTCGTCGTGCCGGTAGCGCCGAAGCGCGCGCTCGTCTGCGGTGCTCCGCGCGCCAGCAACGCGACGTTCTCGAGCGGGGTGTCGTCCGCTCCGGTGTCGTCGGTGCCCATGGTGGCCGAGGAGTCGTGTGAAGACGTCGTCGAGAACACCACGGTCGCGTCGAGCACCGTCGTCGCTGGCGCAGGCGTGAGCGTCTCTGAGGAGTCGTCGGCTCGCACCACCGTTGGCGGCGGCGTGAACGTCTCGGGTGAATCGTCGACTCGGGTGGCGGCGGGCGGGAGCATCACCCTTCAGGGCGAGCGCGTGTCATCGGAGTCGGTCGCCGCCACGCCCGCGATGGAGGTCGAGGCCTACCCCGAGTGGTCGACGCCGACGACGTTCACCACCGCGCGCGTGGCTCTCACGACCGAGCAGGTCTCACCACCTGCCCCCTGCCCGCCTCCCGCGCCTGTCGCTGCGCCGGTTCGCGTGAGAGTGGTCGACCCGACGCCCGGCCTCGTGCTGCTGCACCTCTTCGGCGCCGTCGTGAACGCCGCGATGAACGCTCTGCCCGTGCACGCCGCCGCGCCCGTCACGGTTCACCCTGCGACGCCCGCGGCTCCGCCTCCGCCCGTTCCTGCTGCGCGACCCGGCACGCCGTGATGCACCGCGCCGCTACCGAGCGACGAGTCGGAGGGGCATCAAGAACCGCAGAGCGACAGCCCCGGCAAAGTCCGTTCATCGCTGGTCCCGTCGTCCGAGTGCTCGTCAGGGCTTCAGCGTGAGCAACGCCACGTGCCTGCGGTTGAGCGCGAGCTCGACGTCGACGAAGCCGTTCGACACGGTGACTGGAACTGGCTCCTCGACCAGCGCGCCCGCGCCAGCGTTCACGCCCACGATGTCGGTGCACTCGGCGCCACCCACGCACAGCGAGGCGGCGTTCGAACGTGTCGCATCGACGTGGGCAACGGTGAGCGTTGCCGTGGTGGCTCGCCAGGGCAGCCGCAGACGAACGGTACGCGTCACCGGTTCGTTCTTCGCGGCGTTCACCAATTCGAACCAGGCGTCGAGGGTCGTCGAGAGCGGAGGCATCGCTGCAGCGCACTGAGACCGGTCGAGCGTCGTCGCCAGCATCGTCAACGAGGCGATGGGACAGCCGAACCACGCCAGCTTCGTCTCGTCGTACCATCTGCTCGAGAGCCGGGTTCCAAGCGACTCGGCGAGCATGCGGCCCCCACGTTCCGTGTCGGGTACAAAGCGAGTGACGAGCAGTCTGGTCTCTGCGGCACGGGTCGTCGCGAGGCCCGACACGAAGCGGTCGCTCGACTTCACCTCGAGAGCCTGACCGTCGGTCAGTCGGCTGGCGAGCTTGGTCGCGTGAAACGACGCCTTTGTGATGCCTCGCCTCGAGAAGAGGCCCCAGTCTCCGGAGAACTCGTCGTCGATGGTGCTGGCGGTCTCGAAGAGCGCGCCCTGCGTCTGCGCCCTGTAACCAGCCCGACGCATCGCCGCGAGCGACGCGGTGAGGTGCGCGGCGCGATACTCAGTGTCGTGCTCCGAACTCAACCAGGGGTACCGACTGCGGTCTTTGAACTCCCACGACGTCCAGCCGGTGATGACGATGGGGAGCTTCCGGTACCCCTCCGGCGCGGTGAGGTGGTCGATCTGGTCCGCGAGCACCGCGAAGTCGTCGCGCGCCGGGAGCTCGTCGTCAGCCCACGCAATGGGGCTCATCGTGAAGTGATGGCCCGCGATGAAGTCGATGCGGCAGTCGGCGTACTTGCAGTTGCGCAGCCAGATCGTCAGCGCAGGCTCGGTCGTTCGATACGCGGCTGGCTGCGACTTGCGTGCGGCGCCATCGAGCCGACCTCCACCACCGACCTGGAACCGGGCGTCGACTGCTCGCACGGCATCGGAGAAGACCTTCCAGGCCTGGGCGTAGAGGCGGAGATCTCCTGAGAACTCTTCGTTCTCGAGCTCGGCGCCGTACATCACCAGCAGGCGGCCATTGGCGAGCTCCGTCGCGTAGTTCGCCGCGAGCCATCGCGCGAAGGTGGTGACGGCGCTGCGCCAGGGGTCGAACGCGGGCGGCGAGACGCTCCAGACGGGCCGGTTCTTCTGCCCGCGAATGATGGGGTCCCACTGGTTCGTTGACGACGCCCAGAGCGGCGGGCCGACGAGCTGGAACAACACCGTGCCGCCGTGACCCAGGACGTCGCCGACGATGGTGCGGTAGCGCTGGTCGTAGAAGGCGTTGGCGGCCTGGTCTGTTGGCGCAGTGGGCGAGTCGTGGACTGGCCACTCGTGCTCGAGCAGCACCACACCGACTCGCGTCTGCAGAAAGCGGTCGATCATCGGTCGCGCGATGGACTGCGCGGCGGGCTCGTTCCACGCGCTGTTCCAGTGAAAGACCGTGGCGCTCGCACGCAGAAGCTCGACTCCGCCATCTTCTGGAGCCCCCACCACGACCTCCGCGACGACGCCATGGTCGATGCCAGGCGACTCCGTTGGCCGCATGTCGGGCGGTCGCTGACAGGCCAGGAGCAAGAGCAGGAGGAGGAGGACGGTTCTCACGAGATTCCACGGCTGCGCCGAGGCGGAAAATGCCGTGGCAGCTGAGCAGACCACTGCTCTTCAACGCCAGCGGCGTGCAGACTGCGCCCATGTCTTTCGACGCCGCTGCAGACGCGCTGTACGCCGGTTCGTTGAGCACCTTCGTCGCCGAGCGAAAACGCCTGGCCGCCGAGCTCAAGGCCTCGGGTGACAAGACGGGCGCTGCGACCTTGAGCAAGCTGGGGCGGCCGAGCGCGTCGGCGTGGGCGGTGAACCAGCTCTACCGTCACGCGCGCGCGGAGTGGGACGTGCTGCTCGCCATCACCGAGCGCCTTCGACAGGGAGACTTCTCCGTCGTCGCGGGCCAACGCGCGGCGCTGGCGGCGCTACGGCTGAAGGCCATTGAGCTGCTCAAGGCCGAAGGCAACGCGGCAGCCGAGGCCGTGCTCGCACGCGTCGAGACGAACCTGCTGGCCCTCGCCGCGACCGGGTGGAGTCCCGATGCGCCGGGGCGCCTCGTCGATGACCGCGCCGCCCCGGGGTTCGATGCGCTCGCCGGGTTCGCAGCAGCCGCTGGGAGTGCGCCCGTGGTTGCAGCAGCGCCAGCCGAGGCGATTGCAGCGGTTGCTCCAGTGCCGATTGGACCCGACGTCGCCGCGCTCGAGCGCCGGGTGGCAGAGCGCACGCGTGAACGGGAAGACGCCCGCGCGCTGGTCGAACGGGCGCAGTCGACCGTCACTCACCTCACCGCGTCGCTGGCCGCGGCCGAGCGTGAGCTTCGTGAGTGTGAAGAGCGGGTCGTCGCGGCTGATCAGCGGCTCGCGGCGGCCACGCGTGAGCTCGAGCTCGCGTCGTCGTGACGGACCAGCCGGCTTCCGGCTGCAATCGATCTTCGAGCACTCTTGCCTGATGGAACAAGCACGGCCGAAGAGCGATTCTTGCGCTGCATGTTTCGCTGTGGTCCGGTCGAACCATGAAACACCTCAGCGACTTCGAGGTTCGCTCCTTCCGCAACGTACGGCCGACCAAGCTTGAGTTCCGCCCAGGCCTCAATGTCGTGCTCGGAAAGAACGCGGCAGGGAAGACGAGTCTTCTGAAGCTCCTGGCCGGTTCGCTGTCTGGAATCAGTCCTGACCCCCTGCAAGAGGAGCGCGCCGTCGAGCTCAGGCTCGTGGATGCAGATGCATCGCTTGGTCAGTCCGTCGC
>JBEOKA010000176.1:0-13000 GCA_040275325.1 Myxococcaceae bacterium
AGAATCCACGACTCGGGCTGGAAGGCGCCGGTGAACTGCGGCGCGTAGAGGGCCTGCAGCGAACCGAGGCCGCCGCCGTAGTCATCGTTCTGGAAGCGGGCGAAGCCGTTCTCGAACAGCGACAGATCCCAGTACTTCGAGAAGCGGGGGATCTTCTCGTACGCCTTCGTCGACTTGTCGAAGTTGCCCAGGCCGTAGTTCACGCGGCCGAGGCCGAGGTTCGCGAGCTGCTGAATCTCGGCGAGGTCGAGCATCTTGGCGCGCGGGTCGATCTTCAGCACCTTCTCGAAGATCTCGACGGCCTCTTCCTGGTGCTTGCGCTTCTCGTCTTCGCTGGTCGCCGGGTAGCGGGGATCGGACAGCGCGATGCCCTGCAGGTAGAGCGCCTTGGCGTAGACCTGGCTCGTGTCGGGAACGGCGTCGAGGAACTGCTTGGACTCGTCGAGCTTGCCGCGGCGGTGCGAGATGCGGCCGATGAGGTAGTTGATGCGCGAGAGCACCTCGAGCGGCAACGTCGCCCACGCCTCAGCGTAGCGGTCGTACAGCTTCTCGAGCTGCGAGGGGATCAGGTAGTCGTCGTTGAGCTGCTCCTGCAGCGTCACCAGCGCCTCGACCGCCTTGCCGTGGAACGGGTGCGACGGGCCGGCCTTGACGATCGGGCTGTAGAAGACGAACGCGGTGAACGGCAGGTTCTGCCGCTGGAAGCTCGAGGCCAGGTAGTACTCAGCCTTGAGCTTGAGGTCGTTGTCCGTCGTCGTGTTGTAGACGTCGAAGAAGAGCCGGGCGGAGTCTTCGAACGAGCCGCCGTTATAGGCCGACAGCGCCTTGTTGTAGGTGGCCAGATCCTGCGCTGAGGCGATGGCCGCGGTCAGCAGTGCAACGAGCGTGAGTGCGCGAGTCATGAAGGTCACCGATCAGAACAGGAACGAGATGCCGGCATAGAGGCCGACGTTGTTGAGCACGTCCGACGAGGGGTTGCGGACGAGGCCGAGGGCGAGCGGAACGTCGTTCGAGCGCTTGAGGCCCGTCTCCGGGTCGGTCCCATCGAAGGTGTCGACGCGGCAGGTGGCGCCGACCTGGGCGCTGGTCACAGGGCGACCGGCACGCAGGGCGTTGTCCATCGCGCGAAGATCGTCGGAGCCGCAGCCGTTCACGCGCTCGACACGCGCCGTGTAGACGACGTCACGAACCTCGAGGCGGAAGGCGAAGCGCTGACCCAGCTGCAGGCGGAAGCCAGCGCCGAGGCCGGCCATGAAGCGGTAGCCCGTGTCGCCGTACGTCGCGGGCGAGATCGAGCCGTCCTGGCGGGCGCTCTCGGGCTTGAGCTGGTGACGGGTGCCGCCGATGCCAGCGCCGCCGTTGAGCACGAAGGAGAACTGCGCGAGCGTGCCCTCGAAGAAGGCGAACTTGCCGTAGATGGGCGTCACCTCGACGCCGCCGAGCACGCCCCACGTCCACAGCAGGGACGAGGCGGCCTGGGCTTCGACGCGGGCCTTCTCGACGAGCTCGCCGTTGAGCGAAGACTCCGAGTTGAACCAGTTGCCGCCGCCCGTGATCATCAGGCCGAAGTTCTCCTGCAGGTGGTACGTGAGCTGGCCCATGGTGCCGAAGTGCTGGGTGAACTTGCCGTTCACCTGCAGCGACACGGGGTACAGCGTCACCTCGAAGCGGCCCGAGTCAGAGAACCGCTTCTGCTCGACGATGTGAACGCCGACGTTCGGGTTGAAGAGCGGAGCGCCGTTCACCAGCTTCATCTGCTCGGCCGAACCGCCCGACGTGGTGGTCGCCGGCGTGGCGACCGTCGGGGTCGTCGCAGGCGTCTCGGCAGGCGTGGTGGTCGTCGTCGGCGTCGTCGTGGTCGCCGCCGGGTCGGGCTTCTTGTCGGGCGTCGGCGTGGGGTTCGCCGGCGGATCATCTTCTTCGTCATCGGCAGCAGCGCCACCGGCCTGGCTCAACACGAGCGAGGGCTGAACGAAGGCGGGCGCCGCAAACGAACGGCCGGCCGCGAGGAACGTGAGGGCTGCGAGGAGGAAAGTCGTGCGCATGGTGGGTGACGTCCTCAGAAGACGAAGCTGTAGCCGAGGTCGATCTGGCTGATCGTGCTGATGCCCGCGTTGGGCGACTGCATGCCGCCAGCGGTGGGGTTCGCCGCGCTGACGTTCGCGCGATCGACGTTGACCCAGTAGGAGTCGAGGAAGGACCAGGTGCGCGCCTCGAGGCGAACCGCGTGCTTCTCGGTGATGAAGAAGCGGAAGCCGAGCGCGAGCGACACGATCGGGCTCACCTTGGTCTCGGTGAAGTACTGGCCGCAGCCGCTGCCGGTGCGCTGCAGACAGATGAGCAGCGACTCGCGGTTGAAGAGACCCGCGCCACCACCGGCCCAGAGGTAGAGCTGGAAGTGAACGGGCAGTTCGGCGAGCAGGTTGATCTTGCCGTAGATCGGCTGGAACCGGATGCCGACGACGCCGTTGGCGGTCATCTGCCACAGATCGGAGAAGTCATTGATGCGCGGCAGGTTCATCTGGGTGAGGAACGCTTCCTTCACCTGATCAGCCAGCGAGGTCTGACGCGAGATCGCGTAGCCGGCGCGCAGCTCGATCGCGAACCACTCGGCCACGTTGTACGCAGCAGCGATGTTGAGGTTGTAGTGATCAGTCAGGCGCGGGAGCAGCGTGAAGCCGACGTTGCCGCCGACCTCCCAGCGCTTCTCGACCAGGTAGAGCCGGTTGCGAACGGCAACCTTCTCGACGAGCTCGGCCTCGTCCTCCGCTGACTGGGCCCACGCGCTGCTGCTGGCCAACATCGCCAGACACAGCGCACTCATCTGCAACACGTTTCGAACGCTCATGGCACCTCGGCTCAAGGACAGGTCGTCTGGAAGTTGGCGAGCACGTCGTAACAAACCTCGACCGTGCTCAAGGACTCGGGCACCGAAGTGCCCTCGAAGCGAACCATGTTGCGAAGGCCCGCGAGATCACACTGCACATACTGGGCACCGTTGGCGGGCCCGTCGGTACGCACTTCGACTCGGCGCGCGCAGCGCCCATTGCGGCAGAACTGATCGACGGGGCAGTTGCCGTCGACCTGGCACATCATCGAGTTCGGCGGAGACACGAACGCCTCGATGCCCCGTGCGACACCGGCCGCTGCACGAACATCTGGCCCGCGGGTGAGACGGAACTCGCGACGAAGACCCGAGGCCGAGAAACCAAGCGACGCGAGCGCGCCCGAGAAGTCGTCCTGGCAGATGTCGACCGCCACCCCACCCGTCTGCGCGGCGACCTGAACGTAGCGACCGCCAAAGTACGCGATCTCGAGGCCACCGTCGTTCGTTCCACTCGTCGGGCAGCCCGCATCACGATCGCCCGCGTTGCGGCAGCAGCCGACGTGCGGGCTGGGATCGCCGAACTGCGAAGGCACTCCGGAGTCGGGATCGATCGCGGTGATCGCCGCGACCGCGACCGCTTCGCCATTTCCGTAGCCCTTGAAGGTCTCGAAGAAGCGCGTGAAGTACGCGGTCGAGCCCCAGTTGCCCGCGGCGGTGAGGATCTGATCGTTCGCGCAACGGCAGCCGGGGTCGGCGCTGCACACGGGCTGGCGCGTGAGCGGCGTGCACGACGAGTCGTCTTCGTCAGACACGAACACCACGTACAGCGCAGCCTCGGGGCGAACGAAGCGCACGACGGCATCGGTCGAGACGTTGAGCGGGTTCGTGAGCGCGAGATAGGCAGCGAAGAGCCCACGCTCCTGCGGGCTGCCGTTGGTGCCGACCTGGGCCATCTGGTTGAAGGCCATCACGGCAGTCGAGGTGTTGCCGCCCGTGTTGCACGTCACCGCGCCGGCCATGTCGGGCGCGCACGAGATGAAGTCATCGCGCAGCGCACCGAGGCTCCACTGGCGAAGCTTGCCGCGCGTCGCGGGATCATCGGTGTCGGTGGTGGTGACCGCGATGTGGAAGTCGATGGGCGGCATCGCCGCGACGAGCTGGTTGATGAAGCCCTGGAAGTTGGCGGCGAGGCGCTGCTGCTTGGGGCCCATCGAGCCCGACGAGTCGACGACCCAGAGAATGTCGACCTTGCGCACCGAGAGCTGCGTGTACGTGTCGCACTGGCGGGGCACGTTCACCGAGAAGTTCTCGGTCGCGCGCGTCGGGTCGGTGTCGACCGAGGGCGCCTTCTCGTCGACGCTCGGAGTGCCCGGCACGACAACGAACGCCTCGACGATTCGGCGCGTGCGCTGGTTGTCTTTGCACGCAGCCATCGCCACGGCGAGCGAAGCCAGAAAAACAAAGAGCCTGACAGCAGAGGCGCGCATCGGTGTCGTCGAGGGTGCGCGGTGCTAGCACACCCACCTTCGGAAGAAACAGGCAGTTTTTCAGCTCACGGTGAATGAAGTGCGCACGTCTCAGCGCTTGAGAAAAGAGGGCTCAGCCTTCCTGAAGAGCAGGAGGCAGACAGGCCTGAACCGAGCGCCCATCGACGGTGGAGAGCATCTGACAGACCCATTCCATCGGGCACGCGGCGTCGTCGGTGCAGGGCTGGGTGCAGATGGGGCCTGAGTCTTTGCGAATGCAGAGGCCGGTCTCGCAGGCAGCAGGGCCGAAGATGCAGCTCGCTCCGGCGCCGCCGCCGCCCGAGGGGAAGCAGACATCGACCGTTTGATCTGACGCGGAAGAGCGCTGCGCCTTGCGACAGGCGAAGCCCTGGGGACACGTGCCGTTGGCGCAGGTCACGCTGCACACGCGCGCGGTGCCGAGATCGAGGCAGGCGCCCGACTGACAGGGAGGACGACCAGGCGTGCAGTCGTCTCCGAACAGGCCACCGATCGGCGCGCAGACGCCCATGCCCGACAGCGGCCCGTCGCTCGAGCGCTTCTCGGGCGCGCAGTCGTACCCGTTCGCCGAGGCCTCGCAGCAGCGGTAGCGGGTGTCGCCGCACTGGTTGTCCTTCGTGCAGGTGTTCGAGCAGAACGCGTTCACGCCGGCCTTCACGCACACGCCGGTGAGGCAGTCGAAGGCGCTGTTCGCGTTGCAGTCTTCGCCGAGGCGCTTGAGGCCGCCCTTGCACGAGCCACGCTGCGGCATGCAGTACTTCCGCGTCGGCCCGGTGGGATCCGCCACGTCCTTGCAGACGAAGCCGGTGCCGTACGACCGAACGCAGGCGTTGTCGTCGAGGCACGGCGTCGAGCAGAACGACTCGCCCTTGAACGGGCAGGCCGCGCAGTCGTTCACGATGCAGCGGTTCTCGGTGAAGCCACCGCGCCGGCAGTCATCGTTGTTGCTGCACGGGGCGCACTGACGGCCATCGAGCGCGGGCTGGCAGGTGCCGGCCTGGCAGAGCTTGCCGATGCCGCACTGATTCGAGAGCTGGCCGACATCGCGCGCCGGGTCGCAGTAGCCCTTGCAGGTGTTCGAGTTGGGCACGCACTGGTACGGGCCCTTCCCGTCTTCGGCAGCGGGCGACTTCAGGTTCACGCACGAGAAGCCTGACGGGCACTCGGGGTTCTGCGCCGAGTCGAGCGACTTCGGGTCGCATGCACCCGCGGGGCAGACGTTCTTGGCGGGGTTGCAGTCACGGCCACAGAACTGCTCGCCCGAGACGATGTTGCGCACGCAGAGATCGAATGGCCCGCCGCACTCGTCGTCGCCCGAGCACGCGTCACACAGCGCACGGCCGGCGTTGCACGTCTCATTCGTCGGCACGCACTGCTTGATGAGCGCGTTCTCTTTGCCAGCGGGGATCTCGCGGCACGAAGTCCCGGAGGGGCAGGCATCGGCGGCGCCGCAGGGGCCAGTGCAGAACTGCTCACCTGAGCCGATGGCCTTGAAGCAGGCTCCGCCCGTGGGGCACTGCGAGACGTCCTGACAGGGAGAGCAGAGCGCGCGCGAGACGGCGATGTAGCAGTTGCCAGTCTCGGCGTTGCAGGTGTGGCCTGCCGGGCAGTCGACGTTCGTCTTGCAGCCCGACAGCTTCTTGCAGATCTTGCCGTAGCGACCGGCGCCCTCGCACACGAACCCGTCAGGACAGGTCTCGGTGCAGGCGCTGGTGCAGAAGCCCGACTGATCGTCGAGCGCGATACAGATTCCGTCGCGGCACTGCGCGAAGGGATCGTTCGGAGTGCACGGATCTCCGAGGTTGAGGAGCGTGACTCGACTCGTCGAGCCACACCCCGCAGCCAGCACCACGAGAGCGATGGTGAGAACGCGAAGCATCCAACTCTCCCCTGTTGCCGGCCCTGGTTCTGCTTCGAAGCGACTTACTTCTTGCCGCTCTTGTGCGCCGCGCGCATGGCCGACTTCACGGCCGGCTTGATCACGACGAGGCCTTCGTTGTGGCCCGCGACGCCGCCCTTGATGAGGACGAGGTTCTTGTCGGCGAGCACATCGGCGACCGTGAGGTTCTGGGTCGTCACCTGCTCGACGCCGTAGTGACCGGGGAGCTTCTTGTTCGGGTACACGCGGCCTGGCGTCTTACGCTGACCGATGGCGCCCGGGTGCTTGCGGTACTCGTGCGTACCGTGCGTCTGGCCGAAGCCGCGGAAGCCCCAGCGCTTCACGACGCCCTGGTAGCCACGGCCCTTGGTGATGCCCGTGACGTCGACCAGCTCGCCCTTCTTGAAGAGCGAACCCGCGTTGACGGCCTCACCGATCTTGAAGTTCGCCAGCTCAGCCGCCTCGACGCGGAACTCGCGGATGACGCGCTTGGCCTTCACGCCGGCCTTCTTGAACGAGCCGGCCATCGGCTTCGTCAGGTGCTTCTCCTTGGCGTCCTTGAAGCCGAGGATGACGGCCGTGTACTGATCCTTCTCCATGGTGCGGTGACCGATGACCTCGCACGAGGTGATGTCGATGACCGTCACGGGAACGACGTTGCCTTCTTCATTGAAGACCTGCGTCATTCCGACCTTCTTGCCGATGAGACCCTTCATGTGATTCCTGTCTTTCTCTCGCACGTGGCTGGCTTGCCAGAGGTGCGGTGCTGCATGCGGCCCGGGTGATTCCGAGCGGGCGCGCCAACTAGCAGGGCATCCCACCTGGCGCAAGCACGCGTCTTCAGGGGCACGGCCCGGGCAGCAGACTCCAGGTGAAGTAGCCCGTCTTGAGCACCAGTCGAAGCGAGTTCGAGCCCTTCTCGTCGAAGGAAAAGCGGAACGACTCGATGGTGCGCGTGCCGATGGCGATCTGCACGAGATGACGGCTGCTGCGATCGAGGCCCTCGAAGTGGGCGCGCTCGGTTCGGCTGACGGTCTGCCAGGGCAACGCATCGATTCGAATGCGATACGAGGCGGCGACCTTCGCGCCGTCGTACGCCATCACCGGCTCGCGATCGTCCCTCGGCACCAGCGGCACGCAGACGACGCCGTCAGCGGCGGTGAGGAGCAGCTTCATCAGCAGTGAAGTCACGCCGCTCAAACGCGATGGCTGGCCCACTGGTTCCACGCTGGGTACAAGCCGCTCCATGTCGCTCAGCCTCGCCCTGCCCCACGGAGCGCCCCGCCTCGTCGCCAACGCGCGCGTCGACGCCGTGCCTTCGGCCTCGGAGGTCGAGACCGACGGCTCGCGGCTGCTCAACGCCTCGGCCGACGACGTGCTTGGGCTGGCGGGCGACGCGCGCGTGAAGGAGGCCGCCAACGCGGCGGTGAAGCGACTCGGCGTCGAGCTGAGCAGATCCTCCACGCTGGTCTCTCAGCTCGAGACGCGGCTCGCGAGCCGCCTGAAGGCCGACTCCGCCGCGATGGTCGACTCGCTCGCGACGGTGGTGCGTGCGCTCGAGCAGGCCGAGGCGCGGCGCTTCGTCGACGTGCGGCTGTCGCGGCGGCTCGGCATCACCGGCACCTTGTTCTCGTCGCCCGAGCAGTTGGCCACGCAGCTCTCGATCGCGGGCGCCGAGCAGCGCGTGGTGCTCGTCGATGGCGTGCGCGTCTACGAAGGCGATCTCGCTCCCCTGCCCCGGCTGGTGGAGATCACGCAGCGCAACCACGTGCCCCTCGTGGTGATCGACGCGCTGGGCCCGGGCTCGCTCGGCGCCGACGGCAACGGCGTGCTCGAGCACTTCGAGCTCGCGGGTCAGGTCGATCTCTCGGTCAGCACGCTCGGACCGGGCGCCGTGGCCATCGCGGGTGTTCGCGCCGTCGTCGACGCGTTCCTGCCCTTCCTGCCCGCGCGCGTGGGCACCGGCTCGACGGCTGCGATCGTGAAGCGGCTCGAGCTCATCGACGCCGAGGGCCATCGTCGAAGCCGGGCGCTCGATCTCGCCGAGTCGATGCAGGAAGCGCTGCGGCTGCGTTCGTTCGACACCGGCCCTTCGGTGACGCCGATCATCCCCATCTGGCTGGGCGACGAAGGGCTGACCGACATGTGGCTGCGCCAGCTCGCCGAGCAGGGCATGTTCTGCCGTGGGCTGCTCGACGGGCCCCGTTCGCGGCTGCTGCTCTCGCTGCCGGCGACCGCGACCGAGGCACAGCAGCATCAGCTCATCGAGGCGCTCGAGAAGATCGAGAAGAAGCTGGGAGCTCCGCCACCGCTCGACAGCGAGGCGCCCCGAACAGTCACGATCGCCCGGCCCGGCTCGTTCGCGATCGGTACGCCGTGTCACCCGCGGTGGTTGCCGTCGATGCCGGAGTCGATGGGCACCAACGCTCCGTTGAACGATGGGCGCTCGGTGCGGGAGCGCATCTTCGACACCGTCGAGACGATGACGTGGCGAATCGCAAGTGGGCAATCGGGGCAGCTGCGACGGCTCCCCGGAGCCAACACGCTTCGCGCGTTGGTCGATCGCGCCAGAGCCCGTAAACCCTGAGAGATCGACGCTGGCAACCGCCGCAGACGCACTGGCAACCGCCGCAGACGGGTTGGTCAACCGCTGCAGACGCACTGGCAACCGCCGCAGACGGGTTGGTCAACCGCTGCACACGGGTTGGTCAACCGCTGCAGACGGGTTGGTCAACCGCTGCAGACGGGTTGGTCAACCGCTGCACACGGATCGTACGAGGGCCGTTGGCCCACGGGCAGGAGCCGTTGGCCCTCTGGACCCTACTTGCCGGCTGAGCCCGCAGCCTCTGCTGGCTTCTCGAGCTGCTCCTTCTTCGCCTTGAGCGACGACAGCAGACCATCGAAGCCCTTGTTCGCGATGAGCTTGCGGAACTGATCGGCGTAGGTGGAGACCAGCGACACGTCATCGGTGATCACGTCGAAGATCTTCCACTCGCCCTTCGCGTCAGCCCGGTACAGCTTGTACGTGACGGGAAACTTGTCGTCCTTCACCACCAGCGTCGCGGTGACGGTGGCTTCGTCCTTCTCGATCTTCTCGCCGACGTACTCGAACTTCGCGCCGTTCTTTCCGTCACCGAGCGCCTTCTGGGCGTAGCTCGCGCGGAGGAGTCCCTTCATCGTCGCGCTGAAGTCCTCCTGCTTCTTCTTGTCGAGCTTGTCCCACTCCTTCTTGCCGAGGGCGCGCTTCGCCAGCTCGACGAAGTCGATGTACTTGTCGGCCACGGTCGCGAGCTTCTCGATCGTCGCGTCCTTCTGCAGCACCACCTGCACGTCGGAGTCGGCGGCCTTCACCACGCCCATCGGGCCGGTGGCGGCGATCAGCGTGGTCGCAAGAATGGTCAGCACGAGGCGATCCTCCAGAATTCAGTGCGGGCGTGACTTACACGCCTTCGACTCGAACGACGAGTTGCCATTCAACGGCCGGCTGATCGAAATCAGCGGGGCTTGAGCGCGTCGGACACGGGCGGCGCGACCGGCGTGACGTCGTAGGGGATCTGCAGCAGCACCGGCTGGCCCACCGACCGCGACAGGGTCTTGAGGCCAACCTGCACGTCATGGAGCGCCTGGGCTCGTGACGCGCTCGCGCTCGCCAGGGCCGTGAACGACTCGACGAGATCGCGCGTGTCTCCGGTGCCGAGATCGAAGGCCGCGAACGCCGCCGTCGCCCAGCGCCGCGCCGACTTCTCGGCCTGCGTCTGCTTCTCGACCCGCACCAGCGCGCCCCGCGTCTCGCCGTGCGCCTTCTCGAGCTCGAGCCGCACCCCGGCTTTGATCAGATCGCGCTGCGCCTTCATCTTGTCGAGCTCGGCACGCGCCGCATCGAGCAGCGCGCTCTTCTGCGGAAAGTCCCACGTGTAGCGGGAGACGAGCGCAATGCCCGCCGAGAGATCGTTGTACGGATCGTACGCGAACGGAGATCGCTGCCGCGTCGCGCTCGTCGTCCACACCCAGCGCGCGAAGCCAGCGATGCCGAAGTCGGGGTAGTACATGCGCTCGCGAATCAGCACCTCCTGCTCACGCGCCGCGACGCCTGCTTCGACCGCACGCAATTCTGGCCGATGGGTCAGCGCCTGCTCGAGCAGCTTGTCGGTGGGCTCGAGCTGACCGCGCGGGTCGGGCAGGTTCTCGGTCTTCACCTCGATCACTTCCTCGGGCGTCGCCGCAACCAGCAACCGAATGACGGCCAGCGCGTACTCCTCGCCCTGCACCGCCGCGTGTCGCTGCACCTCGGCCTGCTGGCGATAGAAGTCGAGCTTGTACAGATCCATCTGGGTGACCTGCGCGCTGTCAGCCTTGCGCAACCGATCGAGCGTCTCTTTCGCGTCATCGAGCCGCTTCATGGTGTCGTCGATCACGTGCACACCGGCGCGCGCGAGCGTCAGCCCCCAGTACGCCTGCGACACCTGCAGCTCGGCTTCGTCACCGGCGCGTGAGGTGAGCGCCTCTCCGGCTTCGACGCCTTTCGCGCCAGCAGCCTCGAGGGCGTCGAGCTTTCCGAACGTGTAGATCGGCAGCAACGCCTCGGCGCCCGCGCGGAACTGCACGCCGACCTGACCGAAGTCGAGATCGTACATGAGCGTCGACTTCGTCGTGGGCGGGCCGCCGATGCCGTCGTTGCGCGCCTCAGGCGTGGGCCCGGCGACGGCCACGTACGACTCGACGCGGGGGAACCAGGCCCAGCGCGCCTCTTCGTACTTCGCGCGAAACCACTGCAGCTGCGCCTGCGACTCCTTCACGCGGTGATCGTTCTTGCGCGCGCGCTCGATCAGCTCGGGCAACGTCATCGGAGCGGCGATAGCCGAGACGGAACCTCCGAGAATCAGGCTGACGACGAGCGCTCGCACGGACCGCGCGCGACCTACCGCACACGGCCTTTGAATTGAAGCGTCGATGGAGGAGTACAGTGCCCGCCATGTCACGAACGCTGCTGCTCGCTGCGCTGTCCCTCGCGGTCGCCGCCGGTGCCGAAGAGAAGAAGGACCCGAAGCTCAAAGGATCGATGAAGCAGAGCGCGCCGAAGATCGATCTCGGCCTGCCCGCCTTCAACACCATTCCCACGGGCGAGGGCATGAAGAAGGTCGAGCAGAAGCCGGTCAACGACACGCCGACGACGACTTCAGGCGCTGCCGTCTACACCATCGTCAGCGTGCAGCACGGCAAGGGCTTCGTCCGCACGCCGACCGGCTCGAAGCCGAGCGCGCCCTTCCCTTCCGTCACTGCGGCCGGAGCGCCGCTGATGACCGAGAAGTTCTCGACCGTCGTGCGGGTGAAGGCGCCCGACAAGAAGAGCACGTCGATCGAGGTGATGGTGCTCGACCCGCGCGGCGACACCGTGATGGATGCGTCGGGCCAGCTGACGTTCAAGAACGACGAGACCGACTGGACCGTCGATTGGGAGCCGACCGGCATTCGCACTGCGGGCGAGTTTCAGGTGCTCGTGCGCATCGGTGGAAACCCGCTCGGCACGTTCCCGATCAAGGTCGAGGCGAAGCCGACCAATTGAAATGACGCTCCCGAGGCGGTGGGCTATGGGGGCGCGGTCCTCTTCTTCCCGGAGACCGCCGCATGGCCTACACCGATCGCGTCAAGCAGATCCTCTCGTGGTACCCGTCTGATTCCCCCGGTGTGCTGACGAACCTCGCGCGCCTGATGAACACGGGCACGCTCGCTGGCACCGGCAACATGGTGATCCTGCCGGTCGACCAGGGCTTCGAGCACGGCCCCGTGCGCAGCTTCCAGCCGAACCCCGCTGGCTACGACCCCGACTACCACGCGCAGCTGGCCATCGACTCGGGCTGCAACGCGTACGCGGCGCCGCTGGGCTTCCTCGAGGCCGTCGCCGGCAAGCTCAAGGGCGAGATTCCCCTCATCCTCAAGCTGAACAACTCCGACACCCTCGCGAAGGTCGAGCCCATGTCGGCGCTCACCGGCTCGGTGCGCGATGCCGTGCGCCTCGGCTGCGCGGCCATCGGCTACACGATTTATCCGGGCTCGAGCCTGCGCAATCAGCAGTACCAGGATCTGCGCGATCTCATCCTCGAGGCGAAGGACGCCGGTCTGCCCACCGTGCTCTGGGCCTACCCGCGCGGCAACATGTCGAAGGACGGCGAGACCGCGGTCGACGTGATCGGCTACGCGGCGCAGATCTCGGCGCAGCTCGGCGCGCACATCATCAAGGTGAAGCCGCCGAAGGACTTCCTCGAGCAGGCCGAGGCCAAGAAGGTGTTCGAGAAGTACGCGATTCCCACCAAGACCATGGCCGACCGCGTTCGCCACGTCGTGCAGAGCGCGTTCAACGGCAAGCGCATCGTCATCTTCTCGGGCGGCGAGGCCAAAGACACGCCGGCGCTGCTCGAAGAGATTCGTGGCATTCGTGAAGGCGGCGGCTTCGGCTCGATCATGGGCCGCAACGCGTTCCAGCGGCCGCGCGCCGAGTC
The DNA here is from genome assembly GCA_040275325.1 of Myxococcaceae bacterium. Taxonomy (GTDB): domain Bacteria; phylum Myxococcota; class Myxococcia; order Myxococcales; family Myxococcaceae; genus Xiheimicrobium. The sequence continues at coordinate 12,709 of JBEOKA010000176.1, forward strand.
GCTCACGCTGCTCAAAGACGTGATGGCGATCTTCAAGTCGTGAGTTCAACCCCCGTCGTTCAACGCAGTCTGCTCATGGAGAGCCAAGTGAAGAAACTCGTGCTGTCGCTGTGCCTCGCTTCGAGCGTGGCACTCGCGCAGGCAGGCAAAGCGCCCGAGGCGCCCAAGCCGCCCCCTGCGATGCCCACCGGAGAAGAGCTGAACAAGGTGCTGAACACGTTCGGCGTTCTCATCGCGAAGAACACCCCGGTCGGCATGGCCGGCCTCTCGGAGACCGAGCTCGCCGAGCTGA
>JBEOKA010000177.1:0-15460 GCA_040275325.1 Myxococcaceae bacterium
GCGGTACGGCTGGCGGCTCCATCGGCGGTGGTACGGCTGGCGGCTCCATCGGCGGTGGTACGGCTGGCGGCTCCGTTGGCCCCACCGACACGTACGTGTGTCTCACCTGCGCCGGCTCGAACGACGCGAACCTCGGCACGCAGAGCAACCCCTTCCGCACCATCGGCCGCGGCATCGCCGTCGCGCAGCAGCTCGGTCGCCCCACCGTCTTCGTCGGCGCGGCCAACGGCACCAACACCACCTACGCAGAGAGCCTCGTCATCCCCGCGGGCATCGTCGTGCAGGGCCGCTGGGCCGTGAGCGGCGCCTTCAACTGGTCGCGCACCGGGAACCGCACCACGCTGCTCAACCTCTTCCCCAACGGCGTCACCTTCGCGGCGGGCGCGGGTCGGTCGGCAGGCATCGACGGCTTCGTCATCAGAAGCTCAGGAGCCGTCACTGGCGCCACTGCGGTCGCGGCCGTCTCCATCGTCGACGCGTCGCCCACGGTGCTCGACGTGCAGGTCGAAGGCCCGAGCACGGCGTTGCCTCCGCCCGTGACGGCCGCGGGCATCTCGGTGTCGACGAGCGGCTCGCCCACGTCGGTCGCCTTCCCCCGCATCGCGGGCGTGTCGGCTGGCAATCGCTCCGTCGTCACGGCGGGGCCGGCCACCACCAACTCGCTCGGCATCTCGGTGACGAACGCGTCGGCTGAGGTCGAGTTCGTCAACGCGACCGGAGGCGCGACCAACGGCAACACGTCGGTGAGCGTCGGCATCTTCCTCTCGAACGGTCGGGGCACCACGATTCGCACCTCGTCACTCGCGTCGGGCACCGCCTCGCAGGGCACGTGCGCAGGCGTGTCGAGCGTGGGCGACTCGTCGAACGTCGTCATCGAGGCGGTCGAGGCGCGCGGCTGCACCGGCATTCCCAACGGGCTCAACCCGCCCAGCGCGTCGGTGGGCGTCACCTTCACGGGCTGCCCGGCGGTCTCGCCCGGCTCGGTCGCGCCGCGGCTCTCGGGCAGCACGGTGCAGGGCGGCGTGGCGCAGGGCTCGAGCAGCTATGTCGTCGGCGTCATCTCGAACGACGGCTGCGGGTTGAACGTCGACGGCAATCAAATCTCGGGCAGCAACGCGGTGCTCATCGTGCCGACGACGGCAGCGGGAGTGCTCTGCACGCACGAGCTCGTGAGCGGCGCGAGTGGACGAAACGCGCCGTGCCGCATCGCCAACAACCGCTCCATCACGGGAGGGCGCAGCCAGCAGGCCTCCATCGGCCTCGCCTGCATCGGCAACTGCGCGGGCAGCAACGCCGCGTGCACGGGCTCATGCACCGAAGTGCAGAACAACCAGGCGGTGAGCGGGCAGGACTCGCGCCTGGTGGTGCACGGCTTCATCACCCAGTCGTCGCCGAGAATCGCGCGCAACACGTTCGGTGGAGACACCAACTCGTGCAACACGCAGGGCTCGGGAATCAACCCCGTGCTCTACGGCCTGCGCCTCGAGGGCTCGGCTTCGCGCGTGCAGAACAACCTCATTCAGGGTGGCACCTGCCCGGCCGTCACCGCGCTCGAGCAGGTCAACGCCCAGCGCACGGCAGACCTGAGCGTTCCCGCGCCTGACGTGCACAGCAACACACTGGTCCCCGTCGCCGGGGTCGCGGGCGGCACCATGAACCAGGCCATCATCGGCGTCGCCCTTCGCTCGGCGCTGCCCTCGGCGATGACGTCGGTGCCGCGCGGCAGCTACCGCAACAACATCATCACGGCCTTCGGCATCGCCAACGTGCGCTTCGCCTTCCTCGAGGCCGACAGCACCACCGACCCGGCCGTGCTCGAGAACAACGACTTCTGGACTGGCATCTCCATCACCGGAATGGCGCCGCTCTACCAGAACGAGGGCACCACCACGCTCAACAGCGCGGGGCAGATCAACGCGCTCAACGGAGGTGGCGTCAGCTCGCAGAACAACCTGTCGAACGACCCGGGCTTCGGGTTGAACTTCAGGCTGACGCTCTTCTCGGCGATGCGCGGCGCGGGCACCGTGGTGAGCGCTCCGACGGACGACATCGATGGCGACCGCCGGCCCTTGCCCGTGAACACCGCGCCCGACATCGGCTGCGACGAAGTGCAGTGAAGTCTGCAGGGCCGCACCGCACGGGAGGCCGTCAGCGGCCCTTCTGGTGCGGTGGCGTGGGAATGAAACGACCCGTGCCCGCCTCGACGAGTTCGCCCGAACCGGCCTCGTAGAAGGTCTCCTGGTAGTCGTCGTGCATCATGCGGCGCAGGGCCGAGAGCCGGCAGATGGTGCCCTTCGGCGGGCGCGACACGCAGCGCGGAGTGTTCATCATGAACGCGGTGACGGAGCCCACGAAGCGCGCGCACACGCCGTCGACCCGGTAGAGGAAGAACTCCGAGTTGCCGTGCAGGTCGCCGCTGGAGCGGAAGACGAGGTCGTTCGTTCCGTCTCCGTCGAGGTCGAGCTCGGCGTCGCTCACGGGCGCTGCGTCGGGTGCGCGGGTCGTGATGTCTGCCGAGCAGTTCGACGAGCCGGCATCACGCGCGACGACTGGAGCGGGCGCTGTGCAGGGTGCCAGGCAGTTCGACGAGCCAGCATCGCGCGGTGCGAAGCGTGGGGCCGGGCCGTGGGTCGTGATGTCCGCCGAGCCAGCCTCGCGCGGTGCGGGCGACCCTGACACTGAGACGCGGTGAGGGCAGGCCCCAAGAAGCATGAGCAGAACGCACGAGCGCCCGGGCCCGATCAAGGGTGCGCTCCGGACAGCGGCGCGAGGCTGGCGGCTCGCAGCCGTGACCTTGCAGCGGTCGCCGTCTCGGCGGCGTCGTGCCGTGGCGGCTTCATGGCTTCGTTCGTTTCAGCGCGCGTTCGCAGGCTTCGGTGAGTCGTGACCCTGGAGTCGCCGTCTCGGCGGCGTCGTGCCGTGGCGTCATGGCTTCGTTCGTTTCCGCGCGCGCGTTCGCAGGCTTCGGTGAGTCGTGACCCTGGAGTCGCCGTCTCGGCGGCGTCGTGCCGTGGCGTCATGGCTTCGTTCGTTTCCGCGCGCGCGTTCGCGGGCTTCGGTGGGTCGCAGTCGTGACCCGTGGAGTCGCCGTCTCGGCCGCGCCACCTCGCGCGCTGGCGGACCTTCATTGCGCTCGTTTCCACGCGCGTTCGCGAGCTTCGGTGGGTCGCCATCTCGTCCGCGTCGTGCCGTGCCGGCTTCATGGCTTCGTTCGTTTCCGCGCGTCGCGGTCGTGACTCTGGAGCTCGGTCGTGCCACCTCGCGCACTCGCGGACCTTCATCGCTGCGCTCGTTTCCGCGGTCGAGGACTCCGGTCGTCGCCGTCTCGGCGTCGTGACGCTCGCCCGCCATCGCGACTTCATCGCTGCGTTCGTTTCCGCGCGCGTTCGCGAGCTTCGGCGAGTGGGTCCTTCGGAGCCGGCTTCGAGGGCGGCGGTTCGGCGTCGGGCGGTGGCGGCTCGCTCGGGGAGGTCGGGGGAGTTCGTGGGGCGCTGGGCTTCGAGGCGACGATGACGGGCATCGAGTCGGTGCTCGGGCGCGCGGCCACCTTCTGCGCGACGCGCTTCTTCGGTCTCGGCCCCGACAAGAACCGGCGCACGAACACCTCGGCGACGAGCGCCAACACGGCGAACGACACCAGCACCGGCGCCAGGGGCACGCGCGCGAACGACTGCCGCCCTTCGGCGAACAGGCCCGTCATCGCGAGGCGCTCGACCCCGCTGCCAGCCTTCGCGACGGCGACGAGGGCATTGCGGCCTTCTCTCGGCGGCGCGGGCTCGAACTCGGGCACCCACGGCAGCGTCACCGGCGGTGCGCGGAAGATGCGGTCCTGGAGCTTCACCACCGGGTGCCACGTGCCCGTGCCCGGCAGCACGAAGTGCGCGCCCTGACGGTCTTCGTCCTCCCACCGCATGGGCAGCTCGATGGGCTTCACCTTCGCGTCACCGCTGAGCAGCATCAACGTCGCCTGGCCCGAGGGCGGCGGCGCAGCGGGGTCGAAGTCGAGCGTGACGTGCAGGTCGTTTCCGGTGAGGCGCGCGCGCGCGACGGCGTCGACGCTGGTGGCCTGCGGCGGCATCACCCAGCGCACGGCCTGCTCGAGCATCGCGCGGCGTCCGCTCCAGGACGACAGCGCGCCGGTGTACTTGCCGTCGACCTCTCCGGTGAAGGCGACCGCGCGCCCGAGGCCGTGGGGCCAGAACGCGAGCAGCGGCGCCTTGTTCTCGTCACTCGTGCGCACGCCGACGCTGGCGTTCGGCTTGAGGTACGTGAGGCTGTAGCCGCCGCACGAGCTGAGTCCCGCCGAAGGAATGCGGCCCAGCATCGCGAGGTCGGGGCCGACGACGAGCGGAATCTCGCCGTCGACGAAGCTCGAGCGGGCCACGGCAATCGTCTCCTGCGAGAAGATGCGCGGCAGGCTCATCGCGTCTTCGGCGAAGTAGATGCGCCCGTTGCCGCGGGCAGCGACCTCTTCGAGCAGCTGCGCGTCGGGGTCGGCCTTCGTGCCCATGCCGATGACGGACACGGTGACGTTCTGCTCGACGAGGTCATCGAGCGTCTCGCGGTAGTCATCGGGCTCCTCGGAGTCGGCCGCGTCAGAGAAGAGCAGCACGTGCCGCGTGGGTTTGCCCGAGCGCAGAATCTCCTTCTTCGCGGTGCGCAGCCCGACGCCGACGTAGATGCCACCACCACCGCTGAAGCCACGCGCCACCTTGTCGAGCGGCAGGCCGCTGGAGACCGGCGTGAGGCCGAAGATTTCATGGTCGCCGGTGTCGACCATGTGCACCGACGCTTCGTCGCGGTCGTTGAGCAGCTGCAGCGCGCCGACGACGCCTTCGGCCGCGAGCTCCATCTTCGTGCGGCCGTCGGGCACCGTCGCGCCCATGGAGCAGCTGCAGTCCATGATGATGCTGATGGCGACCGACGCCTTGCGCTGCTCCTCACGCACCTCGAGCGAGACAGGCAGCACCGGCTCGAGCGCCGACTTGCGATAGCCGCCTTCACCGAACGCGTGCCGGCCGCCCAGCATCACCAGCCCGCCGCCCGCTTCACGAACGTACTGCGCGAGCACCTGCAGCCCGGCCTCCGAGAGGCGTGAGGCTTCGACGTCATCGAGCACGACCGCGCCGACGTTCTCGAGGTGCTCCATGCCGAGGGCGAACGGCAGCCGCGCCTCGACGTTCATGCCCGCGGCCTTCAGCGTCTGCACGAGCACGCCGGTGGGGCGGTCGGTGAGCACGAGCACCGAAGGAGGCCCGTCGACGCGCACCACCGCCCGGCCGACATCGTTCTCGGGCAGCCCGTCGCCCTTCGCGGTGACACGCAGTTGGTACGCGACGAGGCCCGGCGTCTCGACGAGGTCTCTGAAGGTGATGACGGTGGCGCCCTCGGGCAGCGTGCGCACCGACTGGGTGATGGGCTTGCCGTTGCGCAGCAGCGTCAGCGTCGCCTCGGTGGCCGCGTTCGTCTTCACGGTGGCCATCAACAAGAAGGGCTCCTGCTGGGTGACGTTGGCGGGCGCCTCGAGGCCGGTGATGGCGACGTCGAGCGCGGCGTCTTCACGCAGCAGCGGCCGTACGTCGACGGGCACACCACGGGCTGCGAGCCGGCGGGCCGAGGCGCGCGGGTCGAGCCCCGTGGAACGGCCGTCGGAGAGGATGAGCACCCGGCCCGCGCGCTCTTCGGGAATGAGGTCGGCCGCGGCGTCGAGGGCGGTGGCGAGGTTCGAGGCCTCGCCGTCGATGGCCTGCGAGAAGCCGCCGAAGCGCGCGTCGTGCGAGAGCGGAGACTCGACGCGAACTTCTCGGCCGAACGAGACGACGCCGACGCGGTCACCGGTGCGCCGCTCGTTCTCGAGCAGGTGAATCAGCTCGGTGGCCTGGTCGAGGCTGCCCGGCGGCATCGAGCGCGAGCGGTCGACGACGACGATGAGGTCGCTGCCGTCACTCTCGAGCCTCCACTCGGGCTGCGCGAGGGCGAACACGAGCAGCACCACGAGCGCGCCGCGCAGCCACATCGGCGGCCCATTCAGCTTGCCAGTGCGCCACAGGAGGAGTCCCAGCGGCACGAGCAGCAACAACGCCTGAGGGGCGACGAAGCTCATGCGCGCCTCTCAGGCAGGAGCGTGAGGTTGCGCAATGCCTCCGCGCACGATGCGGACAGTCGCGCGGCACCCAGTGGCGACAGGCCCGCCTCTGGTCGACGAGCACTCACGCGCGCGGCGGAAGGCGTGCGAGTTCCTTTGGACGAGCGCAGCCTCACGCGCGCCTCCGGGCGGTGAGCCAGTAGTCGGCGAGCATCAGGGCGAGCACCACGACGAGCCACGCCCACGCGCGCGGCCGCTCTGACGAGAGCGACGCGAGCGCATCACTCCTGGCAGCGTCGACCGACCACGGCCCGCGTGTGCGCAGGTCAGACTCGTGCGCGTCGAGCGCCAACACCTCCACCGTGTCGAACGGCTTGCCATCGCGCAGCAGCCTCCACGGCCCCGGCGGCGAGAGCGGTGGCACGCTGAGCGTCCCGACGCCGAGCACGGGGCGAGCGGCTCCCTGCGGCCCCTCGAGCGCCCAGTTCGCGCCCGCCGACGTCACCACCGCGACGTCTTCTCCGATGTGCACCAGCTTGCGGGGGAAGCCCTCCTTCGACGTGCGCGCGCGCCGCACGACGTTGCCCCAGAGCACCGGCCAGGCGACCGAGCGCTGCACGTTGCTGCGGCCGACGTCGAGGTTGAGGTGCACCACACCGTCGTCGTCCTCGCTCATCAACACCACGGCCCCGGCGCTGAGCAGCGGCTGCCCGGGAGGGTTCTCGCCCGCCGTCCACACCACGCCGCCGAGCTGCACGTCGTCGAGCAGCGGGTGCGTCTTCTGCGCGAAGAAGGGCCCGACGAACGAGGTGGGCGTGCCCTTCGCGCCGAGGCGCACCTTCGCGCTGGAGTCCGGCGCGCCGATGGTGAGCTCGGGCGTCTTCGAGTCGAGCGCGAGGTTGTCCATCACCCGCAGCGCTCTGGTGACGGTGGCGAGCGCGTTCGCGTCGAGGCCCTCGAGCAGCGAGACGCCCAGCGTCGGCGTCGGCGCGGGCAGCAGCGTGAGCTTGCCGTCTTCCACCAGCGCGTCGTCGGGCAACGTCACCTCGATGGGCGCCTCGGTCTTCATGCCGACCCGCACGAGCGCGGTGGCTCCCGACGCGATGGAGACGGCCTGCGACTGCTTCGCGCCGTCTTTCGCCGAGAAGCGCACCTCGACCTCCTTCGTCGCGTCGGAGTCGTTGGCCACGCGCACCGTCACCGTCGCCACGCCGGCCTCGTCGCGCCGCTGCACCGAGAGGAAGCCGAGGTTCTCGAGGCGCGCGCCCACCGAACGCCCATGCACCTCGGGCGGCAACGTCACCTCACCCACCGGCCCGTCGGTGAAGAAGTGCACGCGCTGCTTTGGAACGGTCGACAGCTCCTTCGCGAGCGAGAACGCGGGCGACGGGTCGTGCGAGGGCTGGGCGGGCTTCCACGCCTCGAGGGCCGAGAGCGCGCGGGCGACGTCCAACTGCGGGCCGGCGAGCAGCCGCGGCTTGGGGCCCGTCTCGATGATGGTGAGCACCGACGCGCCTTCGGCCTTCACCAACTCGGCGACGGCGTCGCGCGCAGCATCAGCGGCCGAGCGCCCACCCTTCGTCGCCAGCATCGAGAGGCTGCCATCGACGACGATGACGACGTGCGTTCGACGCGCGGTCTCTCCACAGCGGGCGTCGGCGAGGAACAGGGCGGCGGCGATGAGGGCGAGCGTCTCGAGGGCGAGCGACACCTCGCGGGAGAAGCGCTCGAAGCGCGGCCCGGCCTCGGCGCGTTGGTCGGGCGTGCGCCAGAGGAAGAGCGCGCTCACCACGCGCGGCGGCTGCTTGCGGCGAAGGAAGTACGCGGCCACCACGGCCGGCACCGCGAGCAACGCCAGCAGCCCAAGGGGAAAGCCCAGGCTCACGCGGCCTCCACGAGCGGCGAGAGTTCCTGCCGGGCCAACTCGGGCAACGACCGCGAGGCGGGCACCTGCACCCAGCTCGCCGAGACACGCCGCGCTGCCGCCTGCCACTCCCGCACGTGTGCGCCGAAGCGCTCCTGGTACGCCTCGAGGACGCCTGGCGTGAGAATGCGCTCGAGCACCTCACCCGACTCCGAGTCCGTCAGGCGCGCGCCGGCGCCACCGCTCGGGTCGACGTCTTCGTCATCGAGCACCTGCACCAGCACACAGCCCGCGGCGTTGCGGGCAAAGCGCTCGGCCAGCGGACCGGGCACGGCCTCGACGAGAAAGTCGCTCACCACCACGCGCAGCCCGCACTGCGAGAACGGCGGCAACCGGCTCAATGTCACGTCGAACGCCTCGCGCCCATCGGCCTTCACCTGCGAGAGGGCGAGCCGCGTCTGCGGGCTCGGCACCTTCTGCACCTCGCGCCCGGCCATCAACAGCACCGGCTCGTGGCCGCCGTGGCGCGCCAGCTCGCACACCCACGCGGCGACCTCTTTCGCGCGCGACGCCTTCTCTTCTGACACCGCCATCGACGCCGAGACGTCGAGCACCACCTCGACGCGGGGCGACACCTCGTCCTGCCGTACGCGCACCACCAGCTCGCCCGTGCGCGCGACCGCGTTCCAGTCGACGTGCCGAAGGTCGTCGCCCGGGTGGTAGTTGCGAAAGTCGTGCAGCTCCATCGAGCTTCCGACCGACGCGGCGCGCACGTCACCGAGTCGCCCGCGATGCGGCACTCGGGGCAGCCGCAGCGAGAGGCCCGCTGAAGCACGCTCGACCATCGCGAAGTCGGGAGGCGCGTCACGCATGGGTGCGCTCCTCGTCTGCGCCGTACAGCAGCATCAACGCCACCGCTCCGGCCATCGACGCGACGAGCGCGAGCACGATGGCCTCTTCTTCGAGGTGGCTGCGGTCGATGAAACGAATCATTCCGAAGAAGGGGTTCATTACCCAGAGCGGGCCGCGGTCAGGCCGAGACCCGTCGATGACGGACAGCGCTGTCGGCACCGCGATGCCCAGCACGGTCGCGACCAGAAAGCCGAGGCGCGTGGCGGCCCGATGCCCGAGCCGACCGAGCGGCGTCACACGCGCGAAGATGACGCCGATGGAGAGGTAGAGCGTCACGTACGCCGGCGCCGCGATGGCGAGCCCGGTGGTGCGGTGCTCGTCGGTGAGCAGCATGACGGTGAACACACAGCCGACGAAGCCGAGCAGACCGAAGGCGACCACGGTGCTGCGAAAGGCGCCGGGCCGCGCGAAGCCGTCATCTCTCGTCGCGCGCGGGTAGCCGGGCAGCTCCGAGATGCTGAAGAAGCCAACGCACAACAACAGCAGCGAGGCGACGACCGACCCGACCGCGCCCACTGCCACATCGGCCTCGAGTTGCCAGACGAGGAACGCGGTGGCCAGCACGCCAACGCCGAAGGTCCACATGAGGCGAACGCGCGCCGGGTGCGAGCGTGACTCGGAGTCGAGGGCCAGCGCCGCCGCAGCCGCCGGCAACACGCACGCGCCGACCGCCACCATCGCGACCGGCACCAACATCAACACGCCCACCGTCTCGCCCTCGCGCATCACCCGCTCGCCGTTGAACGAGAGCGCTCCACACACCACCAGCCCGATGGCGCCGACGGCGACGCTCAGGCCGAGCATGACGAAGTGGCCCAGCGTGCGCTCGAGCCGCGACTCCGACTGCGCGGCGAGGCCCACCGCCGCCGTGGTGAGCAGAAACGCCGTGCCCAGCTGCCACCACACGCCCAGCAGCACGTTCGCCAGGCCCACGCCCGAGAGCAGGTAGCTGAGCAACATGAACGGTGCCGTAGCCGCGGCTCCCAGCGCCACCTGCGCGATGGCCGACAGGTGCTTGCCGCGCACGATGCCGCCGGTGCCCAGGCCTGTGAGCACGAGCAGCACCCACGTCTCGTCTTCGCGCTCCTTCACCATCGCGCGAAAGGCGATGAAGGGCGCGAGCAGGTGGCCGTACACGGCGAAGACGACGCTCATGCCCATGAAGGCGTAGCGACCGCGCGGCTCATCAGCGGTGCCCGACATCGACGCGTTGACGAGCACCACCACGAAGCCCGCGAGCAGCATCAACCCGAAGGCGACGCCGAACGCGCGTGACTTGAGCCCGGCGCGCACCTCTTTGACGACGAGCGGCCCGGCCCACTCGGCGACCCGCTCACCCCACGGCTGCGCCTGCTCGGGCGCGATGGAGACGGTCGCGCTCACGTCCAGCGAATGTCCTTCTTCAGCAGCAGCAGGAACGCGCCGACCGCGACGATGGCCGCCACCGCCCACACCACGACGACCTGCACCATCGCGCTGCTGCCATCACGCGCGAGGTTCACCAGGCCCACCACCGGGTTGAGGATGTTGAGGGAGCGGTCATCACCCTCGCTCACCACCGCACCGATGAGCGGAGGCACGCCCGCGCCCACGGTGAAGAGCCCGAGCCCAACGAGGCGCACCATGGCCGGCGTCTGCCAGGGCGGGTGCGGAATCCACCTGGCGATGACGAGCGAGGCGGAGACGTAGAGCGTCACGTACGCCGGCGCACCAAGGATGACGTTGAGCACGCCTGCGTCGGTGTTCGTCTCCTGGCCATAGCAGCCGACCAGCACCGAGGTGCCGATGAGCATCACCAGCATCATCAACACGAAGCCACGCAGCCCGCCCGGAGACAGCAGCGAGAAGCGCCCGCTCACCGCCCAGTGGTTCTTCGCCATCGAGTCGCGGTCAGACGCCACGAAGAGCCCGACGAACGCGAGGTACGCCGCGAAGCTGACGGCGGCGCCCGCGAGAATGTCGTCGTCTCCATCGACGAGCCACGCGATGACGAAGGCCGCGAGCCCGCCCAGCGCCTGCACGACGAAGAGCACGCGGGGCCCACGCGCGTACGGCTCGGTGGGCATCGACAGGCGCGAGGCGGCCGACTCGAAGAGCAGCAGCGCCGTCGACACCATCGCGAAGAAGGCGCTGCCGGCGCCGACCCAGAACTCCGAGCCAATGGAGCTTCTCCGCAGCTCCTCACTGAGCCCGATGGTGATGCTGGTGCCCGTGATGGCGCCGATGGCCAGCGAGCCGAGCACCACGAAGTGCAGCAGGCTGCGCACCAGCTTCGACTCGGCCAGCGTCGCGAGGCTCACCGAGACCGACACCAGGAAGACCTGAAACGCGGCCCCCAGCGCGATGGCGATGGCGATGGTCGGCAGGTCGATGCCGTTGAGGTAGTAGCTGAAGAGCAGAAACGGCGCGGCGGCCGACGCGTAGAGCGCGCCCTGCAGAATGAAGCTCGACAGCTTGCCCGCGAGAATGCGCCGTGGACCGAGGCCGGTGAGCGAGAGCAGCACCCACGTCTCGTCCTCCTGCTCGCGCGCCATCGAGCGGTAGGCCGTGTACGGAATGACGAAGTGCTCGACGCCCGAGAGCGCCACGTAGAACGCGAAGAAGGTGACGAGGCCGACCTTCTCGCTCTCTTCCGCGGTGACGAAGGCCACCAGCGAGATGCCCAGACACGCCAGCAGCATCAACGAGAAGAAGACCCAGAAGGTGCGGGTGCGCAGGTGCTGGCGCAGCTCCTTCACGACGATGGGGTTGATGCGGTCGGCCAGCTTCTCGCCGAACGTGTCGAGCGCGTCGGGCGGGCGCAGCGGCGGAGCCACGGTCGCTTCGGGCGTCATGCCACCCTGCCCTTCGTCACGTGCAGGAAGGCGTCTTCGAGGTCGAGCTGCCGCGTCTGGAAGCTGCACACCGGAATGCCCTCACGCACGAGCACCGCGAGCAGCCGAGCGCACGCCTCGTCGACCCACACGGACTTCACGTCGGCGCCCGCGTCGAGCTCGAGGCGAACCCGAATCACGTCTTGCGCCAGCACCACGCCCTTCACCAGCGGCTGCTCGAGCAACAACCGCTCGGCGCGCAGCGACGACGCCTCGAGCGTCTCGGCGGTGGTGAACAGCTTGAGCTGCACCTCGGTCGACGGCGCCGCGCCCTGCGAGCGATGCAGAATCTCTGACACCGGGCCCGTGGCCAGCAGCTTGCCCTGCTCGATGATGGCGCAGCTGTCACAGATTTCGCTGAGCTCGGTGAGGATGTGGCTCGAGATGAGCACCGCCTTCCCCTGCGCGGCGAGGGCGCGGAGCAGCTCGCGAAGTTCGATGCGCGCGCGCGGGTCGAGGCCGTCGGCCGGCTCGTCGAGGATGAGCAGCTTCGGGTCGTGGAGCAGCGTTCGCCCGAGCGCCACGCGCTGCTTCATGCCCTTCGACAGCTCGCTGGTGAGCTTGTCTTTGAGCGGCATGAGCCCCGTGAAGTCCATCACCGAGTCGACGCGGTCGATGCGCGCCTTGCCCTTCTGCCCGTACGCGCGCGCGAAGAAGTCGAGAAACTCGAACACCGTCATGTCGTCGTAGGTGCCGTAGCGGTCGGGCATGTACCCGATGAGCGGACGCGAGAGATCGGGCCGCTCCACGACGCTCTTCCCCTCGAGCAGCACCTCTCCAGCCGTCGGCACGTCGAGCGTCGCGAGAATGCGCATCGTCGTCGACTTGCCCGCGCCGTTGGGGCCGATGAACCCGAGAATGGTGCCCTCATCGAGCGAGAAGCTGACGTCCTCCACGGCGCGCAGCGCGCCATAGAACCGCGACAGGTGCCGCACCTCGAGCAGGCTCATCGCTCCACCTCTCCGCGCACCACGTGGCGGCCATCGTGCAGGCTCATCGCGACGCCGCCGGTCGAGACGAAGCCACTCCCCTCGAGGCTGGCGAGGAAGTCACCATCGGCCAGCGGCGTCATCACCAGCGGCCGCCACTGCGACTCGACGAAGCGCCGGTTGCCCACGAGCTCGAGCCGCGTCTCGTCGACCCGGTCATCGGGCTGCAGCGTCACCTCGGCGCCGTCTCGAACGTCTTTGGCGACGTAGAGGTCTTCACCCACGCGCACCCAGACGATGGCGAGGCGATGGCCGAGCGCGTTCTGCAATGAGAAGCCGTCGCCCTTCGGCTTCACCACCAGCCGCGCGCGGGTGGCCTCGACCGACGCCACGCCCCACTCGCGGTACGTGCGCGAGGGGATGAAGCCCGAGCGGTACTTCGCGCCGTCTCCCCACTCGACGTCGACGGGCGTCGCGTCACCTGCGCGCTGCGGAGCGATGAGGGCCGTCGTCGACTCGAAGCTCGCGCTGCGCGGCGCCAGGTTCGCGTACCAGGCGTTGAGGCCGACGGTGATGGCGCGGTTGTGAGCGCGGTCGAGCAGCGTGTAGCCATACGTCGCGCCGTGCACCGTGAAGCCGTCGAGCAACAGCGACGAACCGAGAATGACGACGCAGGTGGCGAAGGCCGTCGCGGGAATCGTAGCGAGCAGCACCGCGGGCCCACGGCGACGCGCGACCCACACGCTGCCGGGCCCGATGAGCAGCGTGAAGAGCGTGATGATGAAGAGGAAGCGGCCCACGGGCACGAGGGCCTGAGGCAACAGCGCCGTGTACGAGGCCGTGCCGTTGCTGGCGTAGCGCCGCGTCGTCTCCTGCTGACCCATCGGAGCCACCGGCAGCCGCGCCTCGGGCACCTGCGCGAGGTTCACCGCCTCGGTGCGCAGCGCGAGGTGGCCCAGCCCATACGACTGGAGCGCGTCTTCTCCAGCCAGCAGCGGCAACGCGCCGGCGGTGCGGGGCAACGAGCGCAGCACCAACGTTCCACCCGTCGCCACCCAGGCCTCGAGCGCCCGCCGCTGCGCTTCGTTGAGCCCCTCGAAGCCGCGCGGGTCGACGATGACGACGGCGTGCGTGCCCAGGTACGCGGTGAGCTCGGTCGGCGCCTCTTCGAGCGGCATGGTGACGACCTGGTCTTCGCCACCCGAGTTGTCGGGCTTCTGGTCGACGAAGGCCTCGAACGCGTCGGGCGTGCCGTACGCGAGCACCAGCCGGTTGCGGTCGTAGATGCTGGTGAAGCCCACCTGGCCCGCCTGCTTGCCGATGACGGGGCTCGAGGCTTCGAGGCTGCCGTAGCGACTCTCGGCGGGCACGGGCATCGAGAAGGCGATTCTCGAGCCGGCCTCGACGTCGACCGAGCGGCTCACCTCGGTGTTGCCGCCGTTGCCTCCGAAGGTGCGGAAGGTGAGCTTCACCGTCTGCTTCGGGCCCATCGTGTTGTCGATGCTGATGCGCAGCGGGAACCAGCCCATCCACGGGGTGTGGCCGCGGCCGCTGGCCGAGACGATGGTCTTGCCCGACGCCACCTCGATGCGCTCGGTCTGCGAGAACTGGTAGTTGAAGGTGCCGAACGTCGCGGGCGTCGCGACGGTGGCCGACGAGCTGCGAGGTGGCCGACGCGCGAGCGCTGGAGCCGACAGCGCCAACAGCAGCACGACGAGCGCGCGCGTCACCGCGGAATCTCCGGCACCTGCGCGACCAGCTCTTCGACCACCTTCGCCGAGCCCACCTTCTCGAGGCCGGCTTCGTACGAGAGCACCAGGCGGTGGTTGAGCACCGCGGGCGCGAGCTCACGCACCTCGTCGAAGCCGACGTTGGGTTTTCCCTTCGAGAGCGCCCACGCCCGGCTCGAGGCCGCGAGCGCGAGGGCCGCGCGGGGTGAGCCGCCGTACTTCACGAAGCGCTTCACCGAGGCGGGAGCTCCACTCGTCGCGGGGTGCGTCGCTTCGACGAGGCGGCCGATGTACTCGGCGACGGGCTGCGGCAGGTGCACGCGGTCAACGATGGAGAAGAGCTGCTCGAGCGACGTCGCGGTCACCACCGGGTCGAGCGCTGGCGGAGCTCCACGCACGCGCTGCGTGAGAATCGACGCCATCGTCTTCGCGCCGACGGCGGGAACGTTCACGCGAAAGAGGAAGCGGTCGAGCTGCGCTTCGGGCAGCGGGTACGTGCCCTCGAGCTCGATGGGGTTCTGCGTGGCGAGCACGAAGAAGGGCGCGGGGAGCGGGTGTGTGGTGCCGAGCACGGTGACGCTGCGCTCCTGCATCGCCTCGAGCAGCGCCGACTGCGTCTTCGGGGAGCTGCGGTTGATTTCGTCGGCCAGCACGATGTTGGCGAACAGCGGGCCGGGCCTGAAGGTGAAGGCGCGCGTCTCGCCGTCGATGACGTAGGTGCCGGTGATGTCGCCCGGCAGCAGGTCGGGCGTGAACTGCACGCGCTTGAACGGCAGGCCGAGCAGCTTCGCGAGGCCTTTGCAGAGCTCGGTCTTTCCCAGGCCGGGCAGACCCTCGAGCAGCACGTGGCCGCGCGCGAGCACCGCCGTCACCACGCGGTCGACGACGGTCTCCTGGTCGAGCAGCACCTTCGACAGGCCGCCCTTCAACATCGAGATGGCCTCGACTGCGCCCGCCACTTCGTTGGGACTCAACACGTCGGCCACGAATCCTCCCCGTCACTGCCTGGCATCGAAGTACTTCTGAATCAGCGCCCGGTTCTTCGGCAGCATCGGCGTCTCGCCGAC
>JBEOKA010000178.1:0-30525 GCA_040275325.1 Myxococcaceae bacterium
GATTCACGGCAGCATTTACGACTGCCTCATCGACGGCCGGCCCATGGGCGAGGTCGTGCACCAGACCGAACTCCGCTTCCTCGACGTCGTCCCGTCGACCGCCGACCTCACTGGTGCTGAGGTCGAGCTCGTCAACGTCGAAGCCCGTGAACGAAAGCTGGTCGAAGCGCTGTCCGAACTCTCCAGCGCCTACGACTCCGTCATCATCGACTGCCCGCCGTCGCTCGGCCTGCTGACCCTCAACGCCCTCACCGCCGCCGACGCCGTGCTCATTCCCCTGCAGTGCGAGTACTACGCGATGGAAGGGCTGGCCCAGCTGCTCTCGACCGTCGAGCTCGTGCAGCAGGCGCTCAACCCGAACCTGCAGGTCGAGGGCATCGTGCTGACGATGTTCGACCCCCGCGCCAACATCTCGCACCAGGTCGCCGACGAAGTGCGCCGCGTCTTCCCCAAGCTCGTGTTCGACGCCGTCGTGCCCCGCAACGTGCGGCTCGCCGAGAGCCCCAGCTTCGGCAAGCCCGTGCTGCTCTATGACATTCGCTCGAAGGGCTGCGAGGCCTACCTCGCGCTCGCCCGCGAGCTGCAGAAGCGGCAAGCACGGCGTCGCAAGAGCTCCCGCGTCGCCTGAAGAACGAGCAACAACCTGCCCATGTTGATCAGCTGATCAGGAGAACCCATGCCGGGCGTCGTCAAGGTGTTGAATTCAGCCAATCGGAAGCCAGCCCTCGGCCGCGGGCTTGGAGCGTTGCTGCCCGATGCGCGGCCCGTGCAGCAGAGTCAATCCAGCGGGTTGACGCGGCTGCCCATCGACCAGATTCACGCTGACCGCGCGAACCCCAGAAAGACATTCGACGAGGCCGAACTCGAAGAGCTGGCGGCGTCGCTCAAGCAGCAGGGCGTGCTGCAGCCGGTGCTGGTGCGGCGCGACGCGAAGGGCGGCTATCGGCTCATCGCGGGTGAGCGACGGTGGCGCGCGGCGCAGCGGGCCGGGCTTCGTGAGGTGCCCGTCATCATTCGTGAAGCCTCTGACGCCGAGGCCTACGAGCTGGCCCTGGTCGAGAACATTCAGCGCGCGGACCTGAACCCGCTCGAAGAGGCCGAAGCGTACAAGCGCCTCGTCGACGAGCGCCGCATGACGCAGGAGCAGGTCGCCGACCGCGTCGGCAAAGACCGCTCGAGCATCACCAATGCGCTGCGGCTCCTCACGCTGCCCAACGAGGTCAAGCAGCTGCTCCTCGAGGGCGACCTCGACATGGGCCACGCCCGCGCGATTCTCGGCCTCGCCAAGCCCGTCGAGATGGTGAACCTCGCGCGGGCCGTCATCACCGAGAAGCTCACGGTGCGCGAGACCGAGGCGAAGGTGAAGTCGCTGCGCGGCGGCTCGCCCGGCGCCAGCAAGAAGAAGTCGGCGCAGAAGGCCAGCCCCGAAGCCAAACGCCTCGTCGAAGACCTGCAACGACGGCTTGGCACGAAGGTGCGTCTGGTGGAGAAGGGGGCAGGGAAGGGTTCGCTCGAGATCGAGTACTTCAGCTACGAAGACCTCGAGCGGATCATCGGGTTGATCAAGCGATAACGCAGCACCCAGGACTGATTCGAAATGGCGCTCTTCGGAGACAAGCGGGACGGAACTCCCGCCAGAGAGGACAAACCGGTGTCGGCCAAAGCAGGACAGCTGAACGCGCTGTTGGGCAAGGGCAGTGAGTTCGAGGGCAAGCTCACGTTCGAGGGCGAGGTCCGCATCGATGGGAAGTTCAGCGGGCAAATCGTCACCAAAGACACGCTGACCGTCGGAGAAGGCGCGAAGGTGACCGCCGACATCACGGCCGGCGTCATCATCATCAGCGGCTCGGTCGAGGGCACGATTCGCGCGCACCAGCTCGTCGAGCTGCACGCGCCGGCGCGGGTGAAGGGCGCCATCGAGACGCCGGCGATGTCGATGGAGAAGGGCGTCATCTTCGAGGGCACCACGAAGATGGAGAACCTCTCGGCGACGAAGCCGCCGCCTCCTCCGGGCACCGCGCCTACCAAGTGATTCGCTGGGTGCCGCTCGTCGCGGTGCTGGCGTGCACGGAGCGGCCCGCGACGCCGACGGGGCTTCGTGTTCCGTTGGCTGAAGGCTGGGTCGCGACTCCCACCGCGGGCGGGCTCTCGGTCGGTCCAAAGGGCCGCGTCGTGGCCACGCTCGAGCTGCGCAACACCGAGGTGCCACGCGCCCTCGAGCTGAGCCGCGTCGCCACCGCCGAGGGCGCAACCGGTCTGCTGCAGGACGAAGGTGAGGGCTACTCGGCCGTTCGCTACTCGCTGGGTGCCGGCCGAGATGGGTTTCTCGCGGTGAAGAAGGTCGGCGCGAAGACGGTGTGGTGCGCGTCGACCGCGCGTGCGTCGTCTGCCGATGTCGATGATGGGCTCGCGCTGTGCCGCTCACTGTCGACCGAGACGCCGTGATGTAACCAGTGGTCACATCGAGCCGTTTTGCTTCGGTGAAGCGCTCCTCGAGCTGCGTGTCACCCACGCACGATGGGGTCGACTGATCAGCCCGCCATCGCGCTCCAACTCGCCAAGGCCACCCGAGCGATTGCGTGAAGCTGATCCGCTGTCTTCGCGATTCGTCACCGGCTCCCCGTTGACACCAATCCGTCATTGAGCGCAGTGCAGCTGCGCCGAGGTCGACCGGAGCCGAGACGGCGAACTTCACGACGCCCTGCGACGCCTCGCGCCTCGAGCATTCGTCCCGCGACCGCGGCTGCTCGGCATCGAGGTCTGCCGTCAAAGGTATGTCGCGCCACCATTGATCCTGAAGGCGAGCGTGGGTTCGTGCCGAAGCCTCGACGGGGACGTGCATGGACGTCGAAGCCGCGATTCGTGAGCGTGTTCGGGAGCGACGCATCAGGGTGCCTCCGGCGCCCAGCGCGTGTCTGCAGCTCGCCAACCTGCTCTCGCACGAAGACTGGTCGGTGACTGAGCTCGAGCGCATCGTGCGCTCGGACCCGGCGGTCACGGCGGTAGTGCTGCGCGCAGCGAACGCCGTGGGCGTGCGCGGCCGAGAGCCCATCACGACGATTCCTGCAGCGGTGTCACGGCTGGGCGCGCGGGGCGTGCTGAAGCTGGCCTGGGCGAGCACGGCGGTCGGCACCGCGACCTCGGCCGGGCCGTTGCTGGCTCTGCGGCAGCGCGCGTGGAGAGAAGCCGTCGTCGCGGCGCATGTCGCGCAGTGGCTCGCGAAGCCGGGGGCAGGGCGGGTGGCGCCGTTCGACCCTGAGACGGCCTACGTCGTCGGCATGCTCCACGACATCGGGCGCATCGTGGCGTGCTCAGCGCTCGAAGACCTGTTCATGCTCCACCCCGAGGCCGACACGCGCACTGCGGACGGGTGGTGGGCGCTCATCGAAGACCTGCACCAGGCCGCGGGTGGAGCGCTCGTCGAGGCGTGGCAGCTGCCGCACCCGCTCGCCGCTGCGGCCGCGTTTCATCATCAGGTCGGCGCGTGGGACTGGCTGCAGACCGTGAACGAGGTGGTGGCGCAGGTCGAAGGAACGCCGCACGTCACGCCCGACACCCTGGGCAGCATCGCGGCGCTCGACACCGAGCGGTGCCTCGACCTCGCGCGGAGACTCCCCGAGCTCGTCGACGCGATTCGCCTCATCGACCCCGCGCTGCCGAAGGTCGATGCCGCAGCGTCTCCGTGGGAGCTCGACGCCGTTCAGCTCTCGACGGGAGATGAGACCGTGAGTGGCGCGTTGATCAGCGCCGACGCGGGTGGACTCGTGGTGTCACTCACCGAGCCATTGAAGACGCGACTGGTGGTGTTCGTTCGCGTCGCGAGCCTTCAATTCCACGCGCGCGCAGAGCCTGTGGGAGAGCACACCAGGCTCAAGCCGTGGGCGCTCGACGCCGAGCAAGCGCGAGGGTTCGCCGAGTGGCGCGGGTCCTTGCGTCGCGCGGCCTGAACGACTCACGACACGAAGACGAGAAGGCAGGCTCCACGCCGCTGAGACGGTGAGTGGCGCGTTGATCCGAGCTGACGCCGGTGGCCTCGTCGTGTCGCGAAGTCATGCGCGAGTCGAGCCCGCCGGCGAACACACGCGAACCTGATGGGTCGCTGCGACGCGGTGAGGTCCGAGCGGAGCGATTGGTGTCGTGAGCTCGTGCTGCGTTGGCGTCGAGGGGCTGACGGCGGAACCGCCGCCTCAAGTCATGGGCGCTCGACGCGAGCCAGGCTGCGGCCCTCGACGACTCACGACTCGAAGACGACGCAAGGCTTCGAGCCACGCGGGTCGCGTCCAGAGTGAATTGAGCTCAGCGACGCACGCGCTCGAGCTGAACCACGAGGGTCTCTCCCTCGACGCTCGTCGTCGGCACGATGAGGCCCTTCTTCGCCGGCCCGCCCTGCACGACGCCCTCGAGCGTGAAGCGCGAATCGTGACAGGGGCACTGCCACTCGGTGCGCGTGGCATCGAAGTCGACGACACAGCCGTTGTGTGGACAGTTCGCGGTCGCGACCACCACCGAACCATCGGGTCGCGGCGTGAAGACGAGGTCACGAAACGAAGGCGCGAGCCGGGCCTCGAGCACGCGGCCTTCACCGACGGCGCGAATGTCGGCCAATGGAATCTTGAGCACGTCACTCGAGAGGCTGGCCTGAGACGCGGCCCACTGCGGGTGCACGGCGCCACCGCGCAGAATCGCGCAGCCCGAGGCACCCAGCGCGAAGGCCGAAGCACCGAAGACGAGAACGTCGCGGCGAGAGGTCGTCATGTGCGTCGCACCATACCTTCAGCGCCATTTCACTCACCGAAGTTCGAAGGATGTCATCCGCACAGCCCCGTGATTCTCTGCGCCGGTGCAGCAACCTCTCGACGCTCTCGACAAGGCCTGTCTCGCGGCGACGCGCGCACCGTGGTCATCGTTCGCTCCGACGTGGAAGCTCGACCTCTCGGGCACCATCGATCTGCCACTCATGCAGCGCGCCCTCGACGCCGCCGTCGCGAGGACGCCATGGTGCGCGGCCTCCATCGTGAACGGCGCCTGGGTGGTGGCTGATCAACCGCGGCTGATCATCTCGACCGCCACGAACGAACAGGCGGTGCTCGACCGCTTCATCGACGTCGCGACCGAGCCGGTGATGGAGGTGCTGCTCCTTCGGCACTCCGACACCCGCGCGACGCTGCTCTTTCACCAGCATCACGTGCTCGCCGACGGCCGCGCGTTCCTCCAGTTCCTCGGAGACTTCTTTCACGCCTGGCGAAGCCTCGAGTCGGGGGCTCCACCGCGAACCGGGCTCGTGCTGCGCCGCAGACAGGTCGAGGTCATCGCAGCGCGCGGGCTCTCGCGGGTGTGGATGTTCTTTCGCGGTGCCTTCATCAGCCTCGGAGAGCTCGCGCGCGCGGTGCTGTCTCCGGTCGACGCGCTGCCGAGCAACGTCGGCACCGACTATTCGGGCTCGAACTCGACGCTTCACCACGACGTGCCGCTCGCGCGAATCGAAGGCTGGCGTGCCGCGAGAACGAAGCTGGGTCTCTCGACGAACGACCTGCTCGCGGGCGCACTGCTCCGCGCGCTCTCGACCTGGAGCGGGCAGGCTGGCACCACGCACACGCTCTTCTTCCCCATCGATGCTCGGCCGCGCGAGGGCTTCGACTCGTTCGCCAATCACCTCACGAACCTGCAGCTGCGCTGGCGCACCGACGCGAACACGACGCCGCTTGACTACGCACAGCACGTTCACCGCGAGGCGGCGAAGCACCTCGACGCGAAGTGGCCGTGGCTGCGAGTGCTGTTCGACGCCTTCGTCGGGCAGGTGACGCCGCTGTCTGCGATGCAACGCGCGCTGCTCGACCAGCGCCGCCTCGTCACCAACGTCTCGTTCTCGAACCTGCTGCCGCTGGGAACGCCAGACGCAGACGAGTCAGGCCGCTGGAGCACCCGGCACTGCACCGTCGAGCGCCTGCGCATCACCACGCCGTGTGTTCCGCCGCAGGCCGTGAACATCACCGTCGCGCGCTCAGCCGACGCCGCGTGCTTCAACTTCAACTTCAAGGCCTCGGCCATCGACGAGGCCCGCGTGGCGTCGCTGGTGAACGACTTTCAGCGTGCACTCGACGAGCTCGACGCTGCGTTGATCAGCTCACTGCCAGCGGATCCTGTACGTCGCTGAATCAGCCTCCGTTGCGGTGATGTCGACCGTGATGCCCTTGCCGCCCGCGAGCTCGACTGCCGCGTGCATCAGGCCCTGAATGTACGAAGGCGCACCGTTGACGTCGCTGATCCACACCTCGACGTCGTTGGGTCCGAGGTCCTTCGCGGTCGAGGTCGTGTACGAGTTCGAGCTGCGGAAGTTCGCCGACATGCGGTGCAGGCCGCGGCGAATGCCGATGACGCGCAGGGTGGTGAACAGCACCTTGCCTGGCAGGGTCTCGTTCCACGCGCGAAGCAGCTCGCCACCGAGCGTGCGGAGCTGCTGCTCCTGCGGGGCGCCAGGCGAGAGCAGCTCGGCCGCGAACCACAGCAGCGACTGCCAGGTTGCCTTCGGCACGTCGCGTGGCTGCTCGGGGTCGACACCCAGCGCCTTCAACTTCTCGACGACGCCGGGCGTGAGGCGACCCTTCGCGCGGAGCGTTCGCTGGAGCAGCGCCTCGACGGTGGTGCGGAAGACGATCTTCTCCGCCATGGGCGCGCAGCATGACACGCCCCGCGCTTGACGCGAGCGCCGTTGCACACTTCAAGCGCGCTGGTGACGAACCGCCTGCTCTGCGTCCTCCTCGGCCTCACCATTCTGGCGTGTCCTCCGCCGCCCATCGCGCCAAAGTCCATCACGCTGAACTCCGACGGTGCGTTCCTCACCTTCGCGAACGACGGCACCTTCACCCTCACGCGTGGCGACACGTTGCTGCTGCGTTTCGACACCTCGGCCTTTCAGGTCGGCACCGTGCGCGAGCTCGACGCGACGCGCTCGTACGACCCGTACTGGCTCGTCGTCGAAGACCCGGTCCTCCAGAAGGTCGAGCCGCCGGGCTTCAAGTGGCGCACGCTCACGAAGGCCAACGTCACGCGCGTGAGCGACACCGAAGTGACCATCGACGCGACCTTCGACCCCGACGTCACCGGCCGCATCACCGTCACCACTGCCGCTCATGGTTTCACCGTTCGCTTCGTGCCCGCGACCGACGTTCGGCCCGTCGCGATGCTGCGAATTCGCCCGCGCTCCAACTCGACCGAGGGCTTCTATGGTCTCGGTGAGTGGTTCGACGAGGTGAACCACCGCGGCAAGCTTCGCCCGATGCAGCTCGAGGCCGATCTCAGCGTCGAGAGCGCGTACACCGAGAACCACGTCGTCACGCCCTTCGTCATCGGGACCAGCGGCTGGGGTCTGTTCGTCGAGACCAACCGCACCGGCGTCTTCTCGTTCGCGCGCGGCGGAGAGGACGACCTCGTCGACTCCATGTGGGGCACCGCGGAGCAGAGCGGCGAGGGCCTGACGATGCACCTCTTCTCGGCTGATCAACCGCTCGATGTGATCAAACCGTACCTCTCGGTGAGCGGCGCCGTTCGGCTGCCCTCGACGTGGGCGTGGGGCCCGCTCATCTGGCGCGACGAGAACCGCGACCAGGCCGAGGTGCTCGACGACATCGCGACGCTGCGCCGCCTCGACCTCGCCACGAGCGCGATGTGGATCGATCGGCCCTACGCGACGGCGGTGAACACCTTCGACTTCGACCCTGCGCGCTTCCCCGACGCGGGCGCGATGATTCAGACCGCCAACGCCGCCGGCCTTCGCGTCGCGCTCTGGCACACGCCCTACCTCGAGCCGAACGCCGGAGCCCTGCGTCAGGAGGCCGACACCAACGGCTACTTCCCGGTGACGGTGGGCCTGCAGCTCAACCGCTGGAGCTCACCGCTCGACTTCACCAACCCCGCGGTCGACACGTTCTGGCGCCGGCAGTTGCAGACGTATCGCGCGCTCGGCATCGAGGGCTTCAAGCTCGACTTCGCCGAAGACGTCGTCGCCGGGCTCTCGGGGTCGCGCGGAAACTGGACCTTCTTCGATGGCTCGACCGAGAAGACGATGCACGCCCAGTACACACGGCTCTACCACCGCGCGTATCGCGCCACGCTCGGCGACCTCGACGGCTTCCTCATCGCGCGCGCGGGCAAGTGGGGCAGTCAGCAGACCGGGCTCGTCATCTGGCCGGGAGACATCGACGCGACGCTCACGAAGTTCGGCGAGACGTTCACCAACCGCGCGGGGAAGAAGTTCGTCGGTGTGGGCGGTCTTCCCTCCGCGGTGCGCGCGGGTCAGAGCCTGTCGATGTCGGGCTTTCCCTTCTTCGGCGCTGACACGGGCGGCTATCGGCACAGCCCTCCCGACAAAGAGACGTTCATGCGGTGGGTCTCGCAGTCGGCGTTGTCGACGGTGATGCAGACTGGAGACAGCTCGAGTCAGCCGCCGTGGGTCTTCACGACCGAGAACGGACGAGATGATGAAGCCGTCGCGCACTACCGCCGCTTCGCGCGCCTGCACCTGCGCTTGTTCCCCTATGGGTGGAGCTACGCGCGCTCGATGAAGGACACGGGCCGGCCGATTCAGCGCCCGTTCGGGGTCGTCTATCCCTCCCTCGGGCACCCGGCTGATCAATACCTGCTCGGAGACGACCTGCTCGTCGCGCCCGTCGAGACCGCAGGCGCGCGGCAACGCACGCTGATCCACCCGCCGGGGGTGTGGCAGGGCTGGTTCGACGGCGTGACGCTGCCAGGCCAGTCGGGAGAGACCGTCATGGTTGCCGCGCCGCTCGATGCGCTGCCGTTGTTCGTTCGTGAAGGCGCGCTGGTACCGATGCTGCGGCCGACCATCGACACGCTGGCTCCCGCGACCGACCCCGGCGTCGAGTCGTACGAGAACGACGCGGGCGACCTCTGGGTGCGCGTGGTGCCTTCGACGACGGCGAGCCAGTTCGTGCTCTTCGATGGCACCACGGTGCGGCAACAGCGCGACGGCGCGGTGACGCTCTCATCGACGGCTGGGAGTCGATTCACGAAGGGCGTCGTCTTCGAGCTGTACGTCGAGAGGCCGAACGCCATCGAGAGAGACGGAGCCACTGTTCCGTTCGTGAGCGACCTGACCGGCGTCTCGGTGGGCGCGACGTGGGCCAACGGGCTGCTGCAGGTGAAGGCACCTGTTGGCTCGACGCTCGTGCTGCGCTGATCAGTTCTGAGTACCCTCGCCGCCATGGAGACCCTGCCAGGCCTCATCACGCGCTTCGACCCATCGACCGGAGAAGGAACCGCGAAGCTGGAACATGGAGACGTGCGCTTCTCGCGCTCGGTCGTTCGTGGCGGCAACCCCATCGAAGGCCTGCGGGTTCGGGTCGGCGAGCTCGGCCCTGAGCCCGGCAGCGGAGGCCCGCTGTCAGACACCTTCGCGATGCGTGCCGGCTTCGTCGAGCCCGCGAGTGCGTGGCCCGAGCTTCCTGTCGTGCACGTCGTGGGGCTCGAGACGGCCCGGCGCGGAGCCGACTCGAGGGCTCGGCCGGTCGCGCAGGTTCCATTCGACGCCAGCGCGTTTCCCGGCGTCTCGAGCGCGTTCACCGAGGCCCTCGTCGGCCCGATGGCGTTCAGCCCGCCAACGCCGGTGACGAAGCTCGACGCACTTCCCGCGCACCTGTCCCTGTTGGCCGATTCATTGCGGCCGCTCGCCCGGCGTGCGCTCGTCTGCACCGCGACTGAAGGCGACGGCGAGTCATTCGTCGCGGGAGACGTGGCCAACATCGGTGACGTGCCGTGGCCGACGTATCGGAAGAAGCCGATGATGCCGCTGCTCCAGGTCGGGGCGAACGACGCGCGCCGCTTCGGGCTCAGCCAGCAGGTGAACGTGTTCATCTCTGCGCAGCCCACCGCGTCCAACAGACCCGAGCTCGCGGTGTTGGTGGGCCAGTCAGGAGCCCGGCGAAAGGCGGCCCGCGCGTTGGCGGAGCAGGCGTCGCTCTCCATCGTCGACGAAGTGCCCGTGTACCCCGAGTACCTGGGCCTGCAGTCAGCCCTCCACGCGCTCGGGCAATCGGTGCCGCTCGACCTGCGTCGCTTCGTCGACCTGCCCACCGTCTTGCCCGACGGTGAGCTCGGCTCCATTCAGGCGGACATCTCGCAGCACTTTCCGGCGAGCGATGAGCTCGAGGCCGACGTCGTGCTCGGCGGCTTCTCGAGCACAGCGTCGTATCAACGCCTGGCGTGTCTCTCGGCCGGCCGGTTCCCATGGCTGAGAAAGTTCCAGAGGCTGATGGTGTGCCTGGAGCTTCGGCTCGAGCCGCTCGACGTCATCATGCGCTGATCAGTTCTGCACGCAGCGCTTGCCACCGCCGTTCGCGATTTCTTCGCAGTTCCAGAACGTGGGGCACTCGGAGAACGAGTTGCACTGCTTGCTGCAGTAGCCGTTCACGTCGGACTGCCGGCGAACGAGGCACGTCGAGCCCGCGCAGTCGGTGTTCTCGGAGCACGTCTCGCCGACCTTCTTGAGCGACGTCGCGGCGCACTGCTTCTGGTTGCACCAGAACCCGGCGGGGCAGTCGGCGTCCTTGCCGCTGAAGCAGCTCGTGCTCTGACTCGAGCCGCCGCCGGTGCCGCTGTTGTTGCTGCTCCCGCCGCCGGTCCCGCTCAGGTTGGAGGAGGAGTCGACGCACGCGCCGCTGTTGCAGACCCGCGTGCCCTTGCAGTCGGAGTCCTTCGTGCACTCGGCCGCACCGCCGCACGCGCTGAAGACAACCATCGCCACTGCCACCATCGAAACGAACTTCGTCATGACCTGCTCCGTGTGAAATGGGAGCGAGCGCTCCCGGTTGTGCAGCGCAGACGGCGCGGCTGGGCGCAGGTCTCATTTTTCAGGTTCGACTCCGACTTCGAGCGAGCCACACTCGCCGCGGCTGCTGGCCTGACAGTCACTGAAGTCGCCGCCGCTCCTCAGGCTCGCTCTCGTCTCCGTCTCACGGGTTTCAGGTTCGACTCCGACTTCGAGCGAGCCACACTCGCCGCGGCTGCTGGCCTGACAGTCACTGAAGTCGCCGCCGCTCCTCAGGCTCGCTCTGACGGTGAGACTTCGAGGGCGCGCGCCCGTCTACGCGGCATGACGTGCTTGCGTGCCCAATTCGAAACCGGTCAATTGCCGCTGTGCCCGTTCTCCCTGAACTCGAGGCTCTCGCCGCGCGCGCGCAGACGGCGTTCGGCTTCTCCTGCGACGTCACTCAACTCGAGGCGTGGGTGAAGACGGTGGCCACCCTCCCACCAGACCGGCTCGACCCCGGCATCGTGCTCGCCTGCGCGCTCTTCCACCGCGCTCCTGCGGCGCTCACCGCCTTCGAGCAGCACGTCGCGCCCCGCGTGAAGGCCGCGCTCAAGAAGCTCGGCGCTGCTGACACCGCCGTCGACGAACACCTGCAGGCCACCCGCACCCGCCTGCTCGCCGATGAGCAGGGCGCGCGCCTCAAGCACTACCGCGGGGTCGGCTCCTTCGAGGCCTTCGTCATCACCACCGCCGTGCGCTCGCTCACCGACGCCCATCGCGGCCCGCAGCAGAAGGACACCGACGACGAGCCCCTCAGCAAACTCCCCGCGGCGGTCGACCTCGAGCGCCAGCTCGCCCGCACCGGCCAGGCCCGGTTCTTCGCCGCCGCGTTCCAGGAGTCCCTCGCCGCGCTCACCCCACGCGAACGCGCGCTGCTGAAGTTGAACCTCGTCGACGGCGCCTCCATCGACGAGCTCGCGCCGCTGTATCAGGTGAGCCGCGCGACGGTGGCCAGGTGGCTCGCCTCGGCACGCCAGGCCCTGCAACGCGGCACGCTCGAGCGCCTCTCGCAGCGCACGAAGCTGGGCGGCAGCGACCTCGACGGCCTCATGGCCAGCCTCGAGAGTGGCTTCGACATCAGCCTTCGCCGCTTCGTCGCCGAGGCCGCTCCCGAGCGTGAGGAATGAACGCCACGCACCCCGATGACTCGCTGCTCGCCGAGTACGCGCAGGGCGACCTCACCGGCCCGCCGCTCTCCGACGTCGAGGGCCACGTCTCCCAGTGCGGTGACTGTCGCGGCCTCGTCGCGCAGCTCATCAAGGTGCTCGCGCCCGAAGAAGCGCACGGCCCGCACAAGGGCCTCGTCGTCGGCCGCTACGTGGTGCTCGACCCCGTCGGCGCCGGCGCGCTGGGAGAAGTGTTCTCCGCCTGGGACTCCACCCTCGAGCGCACCGTCGCGCTCAAGTGGCTCTACCCCTCGGTGGCGGGGAAGGACCGCGACACGCTCCGCCAACGCCTCGTCGCCGAGGCCCGCGCGCTCGCGAAGGTGCAACACCCGAACGTCGTCTCGGTGCACGACGTGCTCGCCCACGAAGGCGCCGACGTCATCGTGATGGAGCTCGTGCAGCACGCCCGCAGCCTTCGCGCCATCGGCCTCGGGCCCTGGCAGCGCACCGTCACGCACTTCATCGCGGCCGCCGAAGGCCTCGTCGCCGCGCACGCCGCGAGCGTCATTCACCGCGACTTCAAGCCCGACAACGTGCTGCTCGACGGAGCCGGCCGCGTCGTCGTCGTCGACTTCGGCCTCGCGCGACAGACCGACCTCGGCGCTCCAACGGACGGCACGACGTCGCAGCACAGCACCATCTCGGGCACGCCCGCGTACCTCGCTCCCGAGCGCTGGCAGGGCAGGGCGGCCGACGAAGCGAGCGACCAGTTCAGCTTCTGCGTCTCGCTCTGTGAGTGCCTGACGGCAAAGCTGCCCTTCCTCGCGACCGACCTCGCCGGCCGGCTCGACGAGATTCGACGTGGCCCGCCGCCGATGCCCGAGGTGAACGAGCGCGTGGTGGCCGCGCTGAAACGCGGGCTCTCGACCGACCCCTCGGCGCGCTGGCCCTCGATGGCGGCGCTGCGTGACGAGCTGCGGGCCTCGCTCGAGGCGCCCAAACGCCGGCAGGTCTACGCCGTCGGCGCCGTGCTGCTCGCGCTGTCGGGTGGCATCTTCTTCCTCGGGGCGCGGCAGATTCGTACCCGCTGTGACGCGGCCGATACGCCGGTGCGCGCGGTGTGGACGCCTGCGCGCAGAGACGCGGTGAAGACGGCCTTCGACGCGACGAAGCACCCCGCCGCCAGCGAGCTGGGCGCCCGCGTGCTGCGAGTCGTCGATGCGTACGTGGAGGGCCTCGCTTCGACTCGAAAGCGCGCGTGCGTCGCGACGACCTTCGAAGGTGACTCCGACGCGTTGCTCTCGGCGCGGCAGACGTGCGTGGCGCGGCGGGTCTCCGACGTCGACGCGCTGCTCCTGGGCCTCGCGACGGCCGATGGCAAGGCCGTGGAGCGCGCCATCGTCGCCGTCGAGAGCCTTGCGCCGGCCTCCGACTGTCTCGAGACGAGCTTGAGCGCGACCGACCCGATGCCCTCGGGACCCGCACGCGCGGCGGTCGACGCCGTCATCACCAGAGTGGCCACCGTTCGCGCGATGCGCCTGCTCGGCAAGACGAAGGACTCCGTCGCGCTGGCCGAGACGGTGGTGGGTGAAGCGCGCGCCGCTGGCTGGAGGCCGCTGCTCAGCGATGCCCTGCTCGAGTGGGGCAGCGGGCTCGAGCGGCTCTCGAAGTACGACGCCGCGCGAGAGAAGCAGGTCGAAGCGCTCGAGCTCGCGGTGACGGCGCGTGACGACAAGCAGGCCTTCGCCGCGGCGGTGCAGCTCGCCTACCTGGACGGCGTCGACCGCAAGCAGGCCGAGAGCGGCGGCACCTGGCTCACGCTGGGCAACGCGCTCTCGGAGCCGGCGCGCGTGCAGGGCACCACCGAAGCCATTCGCCTCGCCAACGTGCAGGCCGTGATGTTGATGCGCGCCGACAAGGCCGCCGAGGCGGTGCCGCTGCTCACGCGCCTCGAGCAGGAGCTGACGAAGGCCGGCCAGCTCGAGACCGTCAACGGCGCGCGGCTCATCACCAACCTGAGCGCGGCGCTGCGCGAGAGCGGCAAGGCCTCCGAGGGTGTCGAGGCGGCGAAGCGCTCACTCGCGCTGATGGAGAAGGTCCTCTCGCCCAACCACCCCGACGTCGCCTCGGCGGTGAACAACCTCGGCAGCGCCCTGGCAGACCTCGGGCGCCTCGACGAAGCGGCGCCGTATTTTCAGCGCTCCGTCGAGCTGCGGGAGCGGCTCTTCGGCAAAGACGCCCTCGTGCTCGCGACGCCGCACTACAACCTGGGAGAGCTCGCGCTGCGGCGCGGTGATGGCCAGACGGCGCTCGAGGAGTACGGCCGCGCGCGCGCCATCGTCGAGAAGGCCCAGGGGTCCGATGAAGACGACGTGTGGGACTCGCGCATGGGCGAAGGGCTCGCGCTGGGGCTGCTCGGCCGGCATGACGAGGCCGTCGACAGGCTCGAGCGCACGCTGGTCGAGCTCGAGAAACGAAAGCTGCCGGCGTGGAACCTCGCGCAGGCGAAGCTTGGGCTCGCCCAGTCACTGCGCGCGCTGAAGCGAGACGAGCCTCGCGTGGTGGCGTTGCTCAACGAGGTGAAGGCGCTGTCTGGCCCACGCCATGACGAGCAGCGCGCCCGCGCCCAGGCGTTGCTGGCCCGGTGAAACCCGACGACACTGCCGCTCCATGCTCGCGCTGATGATGACGCTGGTGCTGACGGCCGAAGCTCCACCCGCCGCGGTCGACGTTCGCAGCGCGATGCACACGTATTACCAGGGTGAGTTCGACGGCGGCTTCGCGTGGTCGACGTCGGGCGGGCTCTCGATGGCCGCGGCGATTCCCATGCTGCTGAGCAACGACGCCTTCTTTCGCGGCATGGGTTGGCCGACCGGCATCATCGGGCTCGCGCAGGTGGGCCTCGGCATCTCGAGCTTCTTCTCGGCGCCCGCGCGCATTCGCCGGTTCGACGCACAGCTCGATGTGGATCCACAGGCGTTCGCCGCGACCGAGCAACCACGCCTGCGCACCGTCGCCGGAGCGTTCACCGTCTTTCAGCTCGTCGAGCTGGGCCTCGTCGCTGGCGGCAGTGGCGTGATGGGCGCGGGGTTCGCGAGACGGGAAGACACGCTCGTCGGCGTCGGGCTCGGCCTCGTGGTGCAGAGCCTGTTGTTCCTCGTGCTCGACGAGGTCGCGAGCCGACGGGCGGACACCTACGTCACCGTGCTCGACGACTTCGTGCGCGTGCGCTGATCAGCGCCTCGGAACACGCCACCGCGCCTGACCACTCCGCGCATATGCGCTGGTCCGCGACACGCCTCGGACGCGCATCACCGCGCTTCGAACGACTCCACGCGTGCGCTGATCCACGCCGCGCCTCAGACGCGGCCCCGACGAATCCGCGCGCACGAGCAGACCTCCCATCACCAACTCGACGACTCCACGCATGCGCTGATCCACGCCGCGCCTCAGACGCGGTCCCCGACGAATCCGCGCGTACGAGC
Source organism: Myxococcaceae bacterium (assembly GCA_040275325.1). GTDB lineage: Bacteria > Myxococcota > Myxococcia > Myxococcales > Myxococcaceae > Xiheimicrobium. Next base: position 15,420 of record JBEOKA010000178.1, read on the forward strand.
AGGCCTCGCATCACCAACTCGACGACTCCACGCATGCGCTCATTCGCGCCGCGCCTCGGCCGCGGCCCCCCCGACGAATCCGCACGTACGAGCAGACCTCCCATCACCAACTCGACGACTCCACGCATGCGCTGATTCGCGCCGCGCCTCAGACGCGGTCCCCGACGAATCCGCGCGCACGGGCAGACCTCCCCGTACCCCACCACCAACTCGACGACGCCACGCATGCGCTGATCCGCGCCCCGCCTCGGCCGCGTCCCCCGACGAATCCGCGCGCACGGGCAGACCGCACCACACGACGAACGCACTCCATGCGCTGATCCGCGCCAGGGACACAGAACTCGACAACTCCGCGCACACGCTGACCGCTTCAAGCCTCGGGCGCTGACAACCAGGACACACCAGGACGCGCACGCTTCGACCCGCGCAGACGGAATGATCAGCTCCACGACCGCAGACGACCGGAACACCACGGGCGGGACTCGGTCGACACCTCGGCCGCCCGCTTTCTGCGCGACGACGTGCTCAATCAGCGTTTCTCGTTCAAGCGCGTCGCCAGGTCGACATGGCCGGCCTCTGCGGCGAGCTGGGCGGGCGTCTTCCGGCCCTTGCGGGTCTTGAGCGCAGGGTTCGCGCCTTCACGCACCAGCACCTCGACCAGCTCACCGAAGCCCTGCTGCGCAGCGACGTGCAGCGGCGTTCGCCCGTCCTCATCAGCGTCATCAAGAGTCGCGCCCATGGCGATGAGGTACCTCGCGACGTCGAGGTGGCCATTCTCGAGCGCGAGCACCAGCGGCGTCTTGCCCTGTGCATCCGACGCGTCGATATCGTCCTGTTTGCGAAGGCGCTCCTTCACCCGCGCGAGATCTCCAACCGACGCTGCGCGCGCGAGGCCGGGCGCCGGGCCAGGCCGGCCAATCATCACCTTGCCGCCACGCTCGACGGTGAGCGACGCGCCCTTCTCGACGACGAGGGTGCGAAGCCACAACGAGGTGAGCACGACGGCCTCTGCACACTGGGGACAGTTCACGTCCTTCGTCGAGACGCGCGCGCCACAGTGCGGGCAATCGCGCAGCTCACCTGCCGCAGCGCCGACGATGACGTGCGCGCCTTCCGAGAGGGTGACGTGGCCCTGTTTGCCGCTCGCGACGCCACCGCCGAGCCCAGTCAGGCTGACGGCGGCGCCGCAATACGGACACGTTCGGCGAACGTTGGTCACCGGAGCACTGCAGCCAATGCACTTGATGACGAAGCGGCGAGTGGCCATCGCCCTTCACTTCATCACTTGAACGCGGCGGCGTTGCGAGAAACCCACGCCTCGAACGAGCCGGGCTTGCGGCCGAGCACCGTCTCGACGTCGGTCGACACGCCCGCCGTCATGCCCGCCTTCATCACGCCGTACAGCTCGATGAGGGCGTTCACGTAGCCCTCGGGCAGCCCGGCCTTCAGCATGCCGTCACGCGCAGCCTCGGGCGGAACGTCGACGTGCTTCACCGTCTTCCCGATGGCCTTGCCGATGATGTCGGCCTGCTCCTGGGTCGAGAGCGCGACGGGCCCCGACAGCGTGTAGATTTTTCCCTCATGGCCGCTCGTGGTGAGTGCCTTCACCGCCACCGCGCCGATGTCGACGGGGTCGATGAGGGCCGACTTGCCGTCACCCACCGGGCTGTAGATGGCGCCATCACGCTTGATGGTGTCGGCCGACATCACGCTGTTCGTCATGAAGTTGCCGGGACGAAGGAACGTCCACGCGAGGCCCGACGCCTCGAGCTTCTTCTCGTTCCCGCGGTGCCACTTCGCGAAGGTGATGGCCTCGTACTCGGCGCCGGCGGCCGACAGCTTGACGACGTGCTTCACGCCAGCAGCCTTCGCCGCGTCGATGGCCTTCGCTTCGAGGCGCGCGCCGTCGAGGCCGGCGGTGACGAGGAAGAGCTTGTCGACGCCTTTGAGCGCGTTCGCGAGCGCCGTGGCGTCGTCGAGGTCTCCCTTGAAGAGCTCGGCCTTGCCTTCGAACGCCTTCGCCTTCTCGGGCGACCGAACGAGCAGGCGAGGCTTGTGGCCTGCCGCGATGAGCTGACGTGCGACTTCACCGCCGACGGTTCCAGTGGCTCCAGTGACGAGAATCATGTGCGTACCCCCGAGGTGCTGCGTGGAAGGCGTCGAGGTATTCCTCGCGACGCACGGCCGCAACGCGTTCTGGGTGGAACTGACTGTTCCACCGGTGCGCTACTGCGCCAGGCCCAGCTGCTTCATGAACGTCTGGTTGTCCCAGAAGAGGTACTCCTCATCCATCACGCCGTTCTTCCAGTGGCCGACGGTGTTCATGGTGATTTTGAACGCCTTGTTCGTCGGCTCGATGAACTTGCCGCCGCCAATGGGCATGGGGCGCGTGAAGGTGCCCTCCATGACGCCGACGACTGAAGTCCACTCCCCGTCGCCGAGCTTGATGGAGTGCACCTCGATGCGGGTGTCGGGCGCGTAGACGAACATCGCCTTGAGGTCGTCGGTGTGCACCGCGAGGCCCTCGGTGACGTGGCCGTCGGGCCAGTGCACCTTGATGTCGGCGGCGTGGCTCTCGTGCAGGCGCTCCCAGCGCTGGTTGGTGAAGACGTCGAAGTCGAGCGTGTCGAAGGTGGCGAGGTGCTGCGTGACCTGCGGTGGCCGCTCTTCGGTGGTGACGCAGCCGGCGAGCAGGACGAGCGCAGTGAGTGAGGTGAGTCGGAACATGGTGAACCTCGAGGTGTCGTCCACCGAAAGTGGTGGAGCGCGGCAACTGTATTCACGCCAACTGCGCGCAGAATCTCGACTCTGATTGAAGGACTATTCCGCCAACTGTAACAATCGAGCCATGGACCGGTTTCGGCAGCTCGAGGTGCTGGTGGCGGTGGTCGACGCGGGCAGCTTCGTGAAGGCGAGCCAGCGGCTGCGGCAGTCGACGGCGGGCGTGTCGCGGGCGGTGAACGAGCTCGAGGAGCGCGTCGGCGCGAGGCTCTTGCAGCGCACGACACGAAGGCTCTCGCTGACCGAGGTGGGGCGCGCCTACGTCGAGCGCAGCCGTGAGATTCTGTCGGCGCTCTCAGAGGCTGATGGGCTCGCGACGGGCTCGAAGCAGGTGGCCGGGCGGCTGCGGGTCAGCGCTCCGCAGAGCTATGGCGTGCTGAAGCTGGCGCCGCTGTGGCCGAAGTTTCTCGCGAGGCACCCTGCGCTGACGCTCGAGGTCGTCTTGAAGGACCGGCTGGTCGACCTGGTGGACGAGGGCTTCGACGTGGCGGTGCGCATCACCCGCCAGCAGGACTCGAGCCTCGTCTCGAGACGGCTGACGACCGAGCGCCTGCGCCTGTGCGCGTCACCGCGCTACCTCGCCCGCCGCGCCGCGCCCCGCAAACCGGCCGACCTCGCGAGCCACCCGGTCATCGCGTACACCCTGCTCGCGTCGCGCGACACGTGGCACTTCGAGACGCCGCGCGGGCCCGAGAGCGTGAAGGTGACGGCCCGCTTCGAGACGAACAGCGGAGACACCTGCCGCACCGCCGCCCTCGCCGGAGCCGGCGTCATTCTTCAGCCCGACATGCTCGTGGCCGACGACCTCGAGCGGGGCGAACTCGTCGAGTTGTTGCCAGACTGTCGCGCGGCCGAGTTCGGCGTCTTCGCCACCTACCCGACCCGCAAGTTCCTCTCGGGGAAGGTGAAGGCGCTCGTCGACTTTCTCGCGCATGAGCTGGGCTGAGCGTCGGTGGGCATCGACTGTGCGCTCGATCGAGCGCAGCTCCACCGCTGAGAGCACGCTCACGCGATTGTTGGCTCGACGATTCAGCGCGACCACTGCGCGGTCCGGATTCAGAGCGACCTCCGCCTCGTGCATTGTTCCGCTGCGGGAACCGACAGCGACCGCTCCGAGCCACCGCGCGCCACGCGGGCGCCGCATCAGGCGATTGCGTCGGCTCGACGATTCAGAGCGACGTTCGCCGCGCGCACGTTCCGCTGCCGCATCACGCGATTGCGTCGGCTCGACGATTCAGAGCGACCGCTGTGCCGCGCTCACGCCAGCGCCGACGTCGAAACGATGACCGGCCGTCTTCAGCGCGCGCTCGAGCGCTCCCACCGTCTCGAGCAGCGTGCCGGCGTTGGTCGAGCCCATGTGCCCGACGCGGAAGTACGTCGCTTTCAGCACCGGGTGCAGTCCACCGGCGATGTTCACGCCCTGCGCTCCGACGTGTTTGACGAGCGACGCGTCGACGCCGGCCGGGTACTTCACCGCCGAGAGCGTGTGTGCCGTCACCTCGGCGCGCTTCGTGAGCAGCTCGAGACCGAGCGCGCTCCACGCGGCGCGGGCGGCGTGTGCCAGCTTCTGATGACGCCCGACCCGCACCGGCATCGTCTCGGCCAGCAGCTCTCCGAGGCTCACGTCGAGCGCGCTGATCAGGTTCACCGCTGGCGTGGCGAAGTACGACGGCGTGCCGGCCTCGTACGCCTGGTGAATCGGCAGCCACTGCGCGAAGTCGAGGTACATCGCCGCGACGGGCTTCGTGCGGGCCTTCCACGCCTCCATCGCGCGCGGGCCGGCCAGCAACACCGCCAGCCCGGGAGGAGCGCCGAGCGCCTTCTGGCTGGCCGTGAACGCCACGTCGACGCCCCACGCATCCATCTCGAGGGCCTCGCCGCCGACGCTGCAGACACCGTCGACGATGCAGAGCGCTCCGTGCGCGCGCGCCAGCTTCGCGAGGGCCTGCACCGGCGCGAGCACCGCCGTCGAGGTGTCGACGTGCGTGATGGTCATCACCTTGAAGCGGGCCGAAGAGAGCGCCTTCTCCACCTCATCGAGCGGCGGCGCGTCTCCCGGCTCGCAACGAACGTGCGTCACCGTCGCGCCGTGCAGCTCGAGCATCGTGGCGATGCGGTCAGAGAAGTAGCCGGTGTTCACCACCAAGGCCTTGTCGCCCGGCTGCACCAGGTTCGCGACCGACAGCTCCATCGCGAGCGTGCCCGAGCCGGCGATGACGAAGGGCTGCGCCGTCGGCGCGAGGAACACGTCGCGCAGCCGTTTGAGGGTGCTCTGAAAGCGCTGCATGAAGACCGGGTCGAGGTGCCCGCGCTGTGGCTCCGACAACGCGCGCAACACGTCGGGAGACAGTCCGATGGGGCCGGGAATCATCAGCAGGTTCGGAGTGGACATGGCTGGCGATGTACCGCACTCCTCGCCCCATGGCCCTTCGCCGAAACATCAACAAGCCGAACAAAGACGGCTACACGCCGCTCGCGCTCGCCTTGCTGTTCCTCGACGAGGAGACACCCGCGAAGGTGCAGGCCCTGCTCGATGAGGGCGCCAACCCGAACGTGTTCATCGACGGCATGACGGCGCGGGTCTCGCTCGAGCGCCACGTGGCGAGCCGAACCGTCAATCGCCCGAAGGCCGCGAAGCTGGCCACTCAGGTGCTGGCCCTGCTCGAGGCGGCCTCACGCGGTGTCGACCAGCCCTCGACGACCCGCGACGAGCAGGAGGAACGCGCGATGTTGCTGGCGATTCCTCGCGCCGGGCCCGACCAGGCCGCGCTGCAGGTGTACGCCGACTGGCTGCTCGAGCGCGGAATCGGCTGGGGTGAAGTCGTGCAGGCAGAGCTCGGCTCCGAAGACGCGAAGACGGTGAAGCGGCTCGAGAAGCGACACGCGGCACAGTGGCTCGAGCCCTGGCACCAAGGCGCCACAGCGCTCGCGTTCGACCGCGCGCTCGTCTCGCAGGTGGTGGCCGACGCTGGCCCGTTCTTCGAGCACCACGCCACCATCACCGCGCGGCTTCGCGACGCCACGCTCGAGCTGCGCAACCTGTGGAAGGCGGACCAGTCGCTGCTGAAGCAGGTGTCGTTCGAGCACGTCACGATGTTGAACCTCGAAGCGCAGCGGCTCGCGCCGGCCGTGCTGACGGCGCTGCTCGACACGGGCGCACTGCAACGCGTGAAGACGCTGGCGCTGGGGTGGAACGAGCTGGGGCCGGCATTCGCAACGCTGTGCCGCACGAAGAAGCTGCCAGCCCTCGAACGCCTCGAGCTGACGCCGTCTCGCCTCACGGACCTCGAGGCGCTCTTTGCGTCGAAGACGCTTCGCCCGTCAGTGCTGGGCTTGTGCCTCGATGATGTGGGGGCGCTGCCATCGACCTGCGAGCTGCCGCTGCGCCGGCTCGCGCTCAACCTCGCACTCCTGCCCGAGCCAACGGGTTTCGCGGCGCTGCTCTCTCGCCCGTGGATGAAGCAGGTGGAGGCCCTCGAGTTCAACTTCGAGCGCCTCGAGGGCGGTCAACACAAGGCGTTCGTTCGCCAGGCCGAGCACTGGTTCGGGCGACTGCCGAAGCTGCGCACCGTCGAGACCTTCCGATTCATCGTCACGCCTGACGGTGTGAAACCCAACGAGTCGAGGGTGCGGGTGTTCGGTCGCAAGACCACAGACTAATTCGGCTTATTTCTGCTTTGTTCAGGCTGAATACACAATCTCTCGGGGCGTGAGACCGACGTTTGGCGACGATTCCATACATCGTCGCCTTCTGGAGAACGTCATGCCCGCACCCATCAATCCGAACCCGATTCGACCCGTCGCTCCGACCACTCCGCCGATTGCTGCGGCGACCGTGCGCGAGGCCGAGAAGCTGCTCAAGCTCGCGGGCTTCAACCCTGGCACCGTCGATGGGCAGAGCTCGCCCGCGCTGACGAAGGCGCTCTCCGCGTTCCAGGAAGCGTGGGGCCTGCCGAAGTCGGGCGTCGCCGACGCACGCACGATGGAAAAACTCCGCCACACGCGCGACCGCATTCGCGAGCACAAGGGTGACGGCTACTTCTCCGTCGGGCAGCAGTCGGGCGAGGTGAAGACCATCGAGAAGCGGCTCCAGTTGCTCGGCTACGACGTGGGCAAGGCCGACGGCGTGTACTCGAAGGAGACCTTCGCCGCGGTGAAGGCCTTCAAGGCTGATCAGGCCGACATCAAGAACGACTCCGGCGCCATCGCGAAGTACGGGCGCTCGGTGCTGGCGCGTGAAGTGGCGGCGCTGAAGCACGCTCCAGAACGTCGCCGCATGAACCCGTCGAAGGCGCAGGACCGGCTCGACGCGCGCACCACGAAGGCGGCCGCGCGTGGGTTCGGTGAAGGCGCGAAGGGCTTCTCGGTCGGCAACGTGCAACGACACCTGCGCGCCGCCGGCTTCGACCCGCAGCGCACCAACGGCGTGTTCGACGAGCGCACCACCGGCGCGTTGAAGGCGTTCCAGCGGCACTCGGGGCTCGAGCCGACGGGAACGGTCGACGCGACGACGTGGAAGCGGCTCAAGACGAGCTTCATCCTCTCGAAGCACACGCCGCAGGCCCTCGGAGAACGCAGCGGCGCCGTGAAGCACAGCGAGCAGCTGCTGAAGAAGCTCGGCTACAACCCCGGCAAGGTCGACGGGCTCTTCGACAAGCGCACCGAAGCCGCGGTGAAGGCGTACGAGAAGAAGCACCACCTCACCCGCGACGGGAAAATCAGCGAAGGCCAGCTCGCGCAGATGAAGAAGGTCGCGAGCACGACGGGCGGCATTCACGTCACCAACGAGATGCGCCGGCTCGCCGCGAATGGCCGCTCCGTCGCGCTGTCGATGGGCGGCTACCGTGGCCTCGGGCTCTGCGCGACGGGCGTGAGCCGCGCCATCGAACGCACCATGGGCATCAAGGTGTGGGGCAACGGGAACCAAATCGACAACAACCTGCCGCGCTCGCAGTTCAAGCAGCTGCACATCTCGCTCGCACAGGCGCTGAAGATTCCCGGCCTCATCCTCACGTGGGAGCAGACCTCGAGCACGCTCGGTCAGCGCTACGGGCACACGGCCATCACGCAGGGAAATGGGCGCTCGAGCACCAGCGACTTCGTCGAGAGCAACACGCTCGGCGCGGGCGGCCGTACCGGGCTGAAGGTCTTCATGCCGCTGCCGTGACCGAGCTGATCAGCCCTCGAGCGGAGGCACCTTCAGCGCCTCGCGCAACGCCACGACGGTGGAGTCGAGAAACTGGTCATAGCGAACGCTGAACAGGTTCGCTGTCTGCTGCCCGCGGGCGTACGCGCGCTTCAACCGGCTCCAGTACTTCCACATCGGCGGCAGCTTGTGAGGCCGCAGCACGGCCGCGAACGTGAGAATCATCTTGCTCACGCGAAAGCCCTGATTGCCGAGCGCGAAGGCCTGCAGCTCCATCTCGCCCACCGCGTCGGTCGCGTAGCCGGTGAGCACGTGATGCAGGTCGTGCGTCTCGCGGTACCACTTGATGAGGTAGTCGACCTCGTTGCGCACTTCGTACGGCGTCTCGAACGGCGCAATCTTGTTCGTGACGAAGTACTCCGCGAACGCGCGGCCGACGGTGCCCTCGGGCAACTTCGCGAGCGCCTCGAGGTCGATGGAGCCCTTCTGCAGCGTGGGCCGCTCCGCGAGCAGCTTCTGCCCGAACTCGGTCTTCGAGAGCGCTTCTGCCTGGCGGCGGTAGAGGTCGCCATCGAGCGCGGCGTTGAGGAGCGCAGCCGCGACGGGGTCATCTGGAGCCTTCGAGAGCACCGTCAACGCGCGATACGCGACGCGCAGGCGGGTGAACCACGACGCGCCCTCGGGCAAGGCGAGTCCATCGGCCGCGCGCGAAACGGGAGAGGTGAACTCAGAGGCAACGGACTGCATGACGGCTCCTTCACTGCAATGGGTTGGCGTACAGCGCGTCGACCGACAGCCGCGCGCCGACGGAGTTCAGCTCGACGTGGTCTCCAGGCCCGAAGAAGTGCAGCTCCCAGATGCCGCGCTCGTTGCGGCGCTGTACCTCGACACGCTGCTCGGTCTGACTCACGAGCACGTACTCCTTCAGCGACTCCAGGCGGCGGTAGTGCGCGGCCTTCGCGCCACGGTCGTACGCCTCGGTCGATTCCGAGAGGACCTCGACGAGAATGACGGGGTTGGTGATGGCGTTTGGGTCAACCGCGAGGGTCTCCGCCGAGCCGCAGACCACGCTCACGTCGGGATAAAAGGAGCCGCCGGTGCTGGGCACATGAATTCGCACGTCGGAACTGAAGCCGCGGCATGGCTTCCCTCGGAGCGCGCTTCGCAGCTCACCGCCGATGGCCAACGCCAGTGCGCCGTGCTCGACGGTTCCGCCGGCCATCGCGAACACTTCGCCGTCGATGAACTCATGTTTGACCGCCGAGGCGGCCTCCATCGCGACGTATTCGGCGTACGACTTCTTCGTCTTCGTCTGCGCGTTCATCACGCCCAGCATCGCACGTTCACTTCAGCGCGAGCCACACGCCCAGGAAGCCGAGCCCGACCGCGACGAAGAAGATGCCACCGAACAGCGCAGCCTTCTGCCACCCCGTCGGCCCCTCGTACGCCGCGGTGTAGCCCTCACCCGAGATGTACGGCTCCTCGTCACCGGTGGCCTCGATCTCCTGAATGAGGCTCTGCTCGATGACGGGCTCCTGAATGTCGCCGAAGGTGAGGCCGAAGCTCTTTCGCGACTCGAGCAGGTGCGCCTCGAGCGGCCGCGTGAGGCGCGGGTCCTTCGCGGGAGTCGGTGTGCCTTCTTCTTCCAGCTGCCGCGCGAGCGTCGGGTCTGGCCGGCCCGGGTCGGTGATGTCTTCGTTGGCCTTGAGAATGTCGGCCGGCGCCATCACGGCGGTGTGCTCGAACGCGAGCGCGGTCGGAGGCACCAACGCCACCTGCCGCGTCTTCTCGGCCATCGGGGCGATGGTCTTCCCGTAGACGACCTCTTGCAGCACGTAGTCTTCGCCGGCCTTCTCTTTGTGGAAGACGCGCGCGAGCAGGTCGCCCAGGTCGCGTTCCTTCACGTCGGGAGCGTGGCGCAACCGCGCCTTCTTCAGCGCCTCTCCGAACTCGGCGGCGTTGTTCCACCGCTCGCCCGGCTCCTTCTTGAGCGCCTTGAGCACGAGCTCGTCGACGTCGCGCGGCACCGACTGGTTGTTCTTGCTGGGCGGCTCCCACGCGGGGTTCGCGGCGCGGCGCCACCGCTCGATGGGGTCGCCCTTCTGCGGCAGCGCGTGCCACGCGAGCAGCTCCCACAGCATCACGCCGCACGAGTAGACGTCGGCGCGCCCGTCGACGATGAGCTTCTTCGCCTGCTCGGGTGCCATGTACGTGAGGTTGCCGATGACGACGCGCGGCGCGGTCTGCTCTTCCTTCAGCGTCGACTGCGCGGCGCCGAAGTCGATGATTTTCACCTCGCCGCGATAGCTGATGCACACGTTGGCCGGAGACAGGTCGCGGTGCACCAGGTGCAGCGGGCTGTTCGTCTCGTCCTTCGCTTCGTGCGCGTACTGAAGGCCCTGACACACCTTCTCGCCCAGCAGCAGAATCAACCCGAGCGGCATCTCGGCTTTGCGGTCGCGCAGGCGCTTGGTGAAGCGGCTCACCGTCTTGCCCTGCACGTACTCCATCGAGAGGAAGTACTCGCCGTTGACGTCACCCATCGCGTACACGCGGGCGATGTTGTTGTGCTTGAGCCGCACGACGACCTTCGCTTCGTCGAGGAAGCGGCCGACGAACGCACGGTTCGCCACCAGGTTCGGCAGCACTTTTTTCACCACGCAGGCACGAGGGTGCTCTCCGCCTTCTCTGGCGAGAAACACTTCACCCATTCCACCCGCCCCGATTCGGCGGATCAGCTGGTAGCGCCCGAACGGAACGGGCGCTTCCGGCGTCGGCTCCTGCAACATGAAGCGCGGACTTTGGGGCTGTCTCCGCTCGTGGGCAAGCACTTGGGCGGCGCCGGGGTCGGGCGTCATCGCGTCCAGGCTGTTCGAGTCAGAGTTCATGGTGCCCCGCACACCTTGTGCGACAGTGTCTCACCTAATATCGACATGCCGCGTCAAAAGTTGCCGCGAGCCACCAGAACTTCGTTTTTCCGGGTACTTGAGCGTCATCGGGCGACCCAGGTGAGGGAATTCGGGCTGCGCTCGAGCAACACGAAGTCGTTGCCGAGCTGTTGGGTCGTCAGCGGCCAGGCCTCGAGCACGAACTCGTTCTTCACCACTCGAGGAGCCAGCAGCGCGAAGGCCTGGCGTGGGTCGTCGGGAATGAGGGTCGGCGCCGAGGCCGCAGAGATGGCAGGCAGGCGGCCGTCGCCGGGCAGGGGCCGCGCGGTGAGGCTCCGAAACGAGCGGGTCAGCTGAGGCGTCACCACGTCGGCGCCACGCACCTCGAGCGGCGCCTCGATGAAGCCCGTGGTCCACACGATGTCCTTCGTGGCGCCCACCACGTCGGTGACCACCACGCACGCGCGAGGGCCGTTCTTCACCTCACACAGGGCCTCGCCGTTCAACGCGAACGACCTGGTGCCCAGCCCGAACACCACCCTCGACCCGGGAGGAAACGGTCTGCCCTCGTCCACCAGCAACTGTCCTCCGTCCCAGGTGAAGGGCCCACGCGGCGAGGCGCCATCGACGAGAATCGCCAGGTCCTCTCCGAAGAAGCCGCGCGCGGCGAAGCTCTGAAGCGGCACGGCCCGCCCCATCGGCACCAGCGTGCCGGCATCGTCGACATAGCGGTCGACCTGCCCGACGCGCACGAGCCACACGGTGTTGCCCGAGATGAAGGCCGCTCCCGGAGAAAGCTGGTCGCTGATGCCGCCATCGTGAACGACGACGGTGCTCGCTGACTGCGTGCAGATGACGGAGCCCTCACGCGTGCGCGCGAGGCTGGTACACAGCTCGGGGTTGAAGGGCATCGCGTCGACGAGCCGCGGCTCCTCGGGCGTCGGGCGCGCCTTCGTCACCTCGACGAGTAGCTGCACCACCTCCATCGAGGGCTGGAAGCGGCCGATGACGAGGTGGCGACCTGGCCTGGTCGGAGCGAAGGTGACGTCGGCGGCAATGCGCGAGGGCTGTTGGTCGAGCTGCACCGAGGCGGCGAGCACCTGGCTCGATGGGTCCAGCACCTCGACCTCGACCGTCACCGGAAACGGGCACGCGAGCACCGCGTCGAGCCGCACCTTCGCCGGTGCGTTGGCGGGCACCACCGGCATCGAGGTCGAGAAGGGCAGGGGCTCGACGTTGAAGCAGCGCATGTCAGCGACGGGCGGAGGGCACGCCGTCGACAACATGCAGAGGCTGAGCAGGGCTCGCACGGTTGGTTTCGTGGCACGCGCCCGGCCAGCGCGAGCCGGGAGTCGAGCATCATTCGACTGGGGCGTCGACCGCGCACAACCCGTCGGCATCGCGGCTCACAACGACGGCGTCGTCGGAACGCTGGTACGGCGCCGCGCAGGAGGTGGCGGCGGAAGCGTCGAAGGAACCGGCGTCACCGGGCTCGTCGTGGGCGGTGGCGCCGTCTGGCTGGCCGCACGTGCGGCCTCGACCTTCATCCTGGCGAGTGAGAGCTCATGGGCCTGTCGCCGCCGCTCGAGTTCCTCTTCGGGCGTGGGCAGGTCGGCGGGGTCGATGCATGAGGAGAGGCGGTTCTCTCTCGCGCGCTCGAGCAACCGCGCCGCGCGTTTGGCCAACTGCACCGCCATCGCGTCGAGGCCGGCCGGCGTGAGCGCGCTGCTCTTGAAGTCGAAGCCCACGGAGTCCGAGAGCGGAGGGCACTCCTGCGTCGCGAGCCGCCACGTGTAGCGAACGCCCGCGCCGTCTTTCGTCGGGGCCAGCACGCCACGAATCGCGACGTCGCCGCGCACCTCGTCACCGACGACGACGTAGTGCTCGGCCCAGGTGAGGTTCGAGGTGCGGTCGAGCGCCTGAATCGTCACCTGCTCGAGCCTCGGGGTCGGCCACTCGTCGAGCTCGCTGCGCACGCCCTCGAGCTTGAGCCCTACCTGGCCTGCTCCGTTGACCAGCATCGGAATCGTCACCAGCACCCACAGGCTCATGAAGGCTCCTCATCGTGATGGGCAGGGCCCTCACTCGACGCCGCACGTCGACGACAGTATGCACCAACCGAAAGCCAGCCCATGTCGACACTCCCGCCACCGAACGAAACACCCGCGGCCCCGCCGAGCGGCTGGAGACGGTGGAAGCACGCGTACGATTCACGCCCGCTGGTGCGCTGGGCCTTCGACCTCGGCCTGTTGTTCCTCATCTTCGTCAGCGTCGGGCTCTGGCAGACGCGGGCGCACGTGCGTGGCGGGCCGATTCCGTCGATGACGCTGAAGGCGCTCGATGGGCAGACGGTGTCGCTCGAGAGCCTCAAGGGCAAGCCGACGCTGCTCGCGTTCTGGGCGCCGTGGTGCACGGTGTGCGAGACCGAGTCGCGCAACCTCGGCTGGGCCCGCTCGCTCGTCGGAGACCGCGCCAACGTCATCTCGGTCGCCACCTCGTGGCAGCAGCCCGAGCAGGTGACGGCGTACACGCAGCGCAACGGCGTCGACTACCCGGTGCTGCTCGATGAGACGGGGCTGGCCGATTCGCTGAACATCAGCTCGTTCCCCACGGTGTACTTCGTGGACGCGCAGGGCCACATCAAGGGCAGCGTGGTCGGTTACACGACGACGTTCGGCCTCGTGCTGCGCACCCTGTTCTGAGTGCTCCTCGCGTCGTTAGTCCCGAGGTCTCTGATCAAACCAGCGCCAAGCGGACTCACGACAAGACGCCAGCGCGAATCAGCCCCAGCGTCGTCACCGAGACGAGCAGCCACAACACCACGCCCAACACGAGCGGCCGTACGCCCACCGCCTTCAACGCCGCGCGGTTCACGCTCGCGCCGATGAGGAACAACGTCAGCACGAGCACCTGCCGCGCCACGCGCGCGATGAGCTGCCCGGTCTCTGCCAGCGCAGGCACCCAGGTGACCAGAGCCGCCATCGCGAGGAAGCCGAGAATGAACCAGGGCTTCTTCGTCTCCTTCGCGCCGTCCTCCGACTTCACGAGGCGGGCGAGCACCAGCGTGAGCGGCACGATCCACAACGCGCGGGTCAGCTTCACCGTCGTGCCCACCTGCAACGCCGTCTCGCCGAACTGCATCGAGGCGCCGACCACCGAGCTGGTGTCGTGAATCGCGAGCGCGCTCCAGAGGCCGAAGGCGTTGGGCGTCAGGTCGAACGCGTGCCCGATGGGTGGAAAGATGACCAGCGCCACGGCGTTGAGCAGGAACACGACGGCCAGGGCGACGCTCGTCTGATGTGACTTCGCGCCGATGGCGGGAGCCACGGCAGCGATGGCTGAACCACCACAGATGGCCGTGCCGACGCCGATGAGCAGCGAGGTGATGCGCTCGGTGCCGAGCAGCTTCGAGAGCCCGAGCGTCACCACCAACGTCGAGACGATGGCGAAGAGCGTCTGCCCGACGCCGGCGAGCCCGACCTTCACCACGACCGCGAGGTTCATCGCCGCGCCGAGGCCGACGACTGACGCCTGCAGCAGGTACGTCTGCGCCTGCTTCGCCTGCGTCGGAAACGGGTGCTCGACGAAGAGCCCGAACGCGAGGCCGGCCAGTAGCGCAACCCACGTCGGCACCCACGGCAGCAGCGAGGCCGCCGCGAGCGCGAAGAAGAGCGCTCGGTTCACCAGGCCGACATGGGGCCGAGGTTGTGTACCTTCGTGAACCCTGCGCCGGCGAGCAGCGACTTCGCGCGCGCGCTCCGGGCTCCACTGCGGCAGTAGACGACGACGTCTTTGTCCTTCGGCAGCTCGGCCTTGCGCGCCTCGAGGTCGTCGACCGGAATGTTGATGGCGCCGTCGATGTGCTTGGCGGCGAACTCGTCGGGCGTGCGCACGTCGACGAGCACCGCGCCGGCCTTCACGAGCGCCTTCGCTTCAGCGCCAGGGGTGAAGCCCTCGCTGGCGCAGGCGGTGACGGCGAGGCTCATGGACAACAGCGAGAGCAGGAGGAAGCGCTTCATGTCGACAGACTCCGGGTCGGGGGTGCGCGTGCGAGCCTGAAAGGCGTGACGACGATTCAGCACACCCACCCTTTTGCCTGAATCGTGCCGCGGCTGGCGAGGCTCTCGTGCGGCATGAAGACTCCGCTCGAGGTGATGAATGACAGCCGAAGTGCCCGTCAGCAGGGCAAGGAATGGCTGACGGCCGGACTCGGCGTCGGTGCCATCGGCGTACTGGGTGCGCTCGCCGGAGCCGTCTGCCCGGTCTGCGTCGTCGCAACACCTGCGCTCGT
>JBEOKA010000179.1:0-11665 GCA_040275325.1 Myxococcaceae bacterium
CGCCGAAGCCGATGCCACCGAAGACGCAGCCGGTGGTGTTCGAGCCCGAGCCCGAGCCGCCACACGAGAGCACCGACCCGCGCATCGTCAATCGCGGCCGCGTGAATCGGAAAGTGCTCGACGCGCTCAAGCAGGTGAAGCGCCGCGACACCGCGCCAGAGGTCTCGTCATCTGAGCCGTCGGTCGACGAGATTCTCGCCGACAAGCTCGCCGCCGGCTCTCTGCAGGTCGCGATTCGCATGGAGCAGAACGGCCGGCTCGACGAGGCGATTCGGTATCTCGAGAACTCCATCGCGAAGAGCCCCGACGCGCCGTCGCTCTACAACCGGCTCGCCATCATCCTCATGCGTGAGCGCGCCGACCTGCGCCGCGCGGAGCAGCTGCTGCAGAAGGCCGCCGAGCTCGCCCCAGGCCATGAGGTGTACGAGAAGAACCTCGCCGCCGTGCTCGCGAAGCGCGCCATGAAGAAATAGCGGTGGCTCGATGAGCCCGAGCGCGTGGAGCACCTGCAATTGAGGTCGTGAAAATGTCATGACCATTCGGTCTTGATTTCTGGAGCGCAGGTCCTGTAGCGACGACGCCATGACGCGAGCCACCCCGCTGCTCCTCGTGATGGTCGGCTGTGCACCCGAGCTGCCGAGCACCACGCCGACCTGGCATCGCGACGTCGCGCCCGTCGTCGAGCGCAAGTGCAGCACGTGCCACGAGGCCGGAGGCGTGGCGCCGTTCGCGCTGAAGACGCTGGCCGACTGGAACACCTACGAGGCCGCTTCGCTGGCGGCGATTCGCGCGGGCCGCATGCCGCCGTTCCCAGCGAAGGTGGAGTGCGCCGACTACGCGCCGACGCAGGCGCTCTTGCCCGAGCAGCGCGCCGTCATCGAGCAGTGGCTGAGCGCGGGCAAACCCGAGGGCAAGCAGGAGGACTTCAAGCCGCTGCCGGGAGCTCCCGACAAGCTCACGCGCGTCGACGTGTCGTTGCCGATGAAGGCCGCGTTCACGCCGACGAAGTCACCCGACGAGTACCGCTGCTTCCTCATCGACTGGCCCTTCGCCGAGACGAAGTACATCACCGGCTATGAGCTGCGGCCCGGCCAGAAGTCGCTCGTGCATCACGCCGACCTGTTCTTCCTGAGCCCGTCGTACGTCGCCGAGTGGCAGCGCCGGGACGACGCCGACCCCGCGCCGGGCTGGGAGTGTTACGACATTCCTTTCGGGCGCGAGGGCTCGTGGATTGGCACGTACGTGCCCGGCATGCGCGGCGTCGACTTCCCCGAGGGCACGGGGCTGCGCGTTCCTCCCGGCGCGAAGGTGTACATCCAGATGCACTACAACGCCGCGGCGGGCGAGGCGGGGCCTGACCTGTCGACGCTCGACCTGCGGCTCGAGTCACGCGTGCAGAAGATTGCCGGCGTGCAGGCGTTGAGCGACCCGAAGTGGCTCAACCGGCAGATGCGCATTCCCGCGGGGAAGAAGGACGTCACGCATCGGTTCGACATCGACCCGACGCCGGTGGCCAGCATCATCAGCGAGGACTTCGTCGATGGCCGACCGCTGAAGCTGTACGCGACGACGATGCACCTGCACCAGCTCGGGCAGTCGACGAAGCTCGAGGTGCTGCGCGCCGATGGCACGACGACGTGCGCGGTCGACATTCCGAAGTGGGATTTTCACTGGCAGCTCGCGTACACGCTGAAGACACCCATCGTGGTGAACCCGGGTGATCAGGTCTCGGTGCAGTGCACGTTCGACAATACGGCCGAGAACCAGCCGGTGGTGAACGGCGTGCGCGTGACGCCAAAAGACCGCAACTGGGGCGCGCGCACCGAAGACGAGATGTGCGTCGGTGGCGTGTTCGTCACGCAGTAGCGTCGAGTGGTGCGTCGCCTCCTCAGAGTCCTCGTCGCGCTCATGTTTCCTGGCTCCGGCGAGGCCCTCGACGGCCGCTGGACCTCTGCCTGGGCGCTGAGTCTGGCGTGTTGGCTTCCGGTGGTCGGGGTGACGGCGCTGGGCAGCTGGCTTGGTGCCGCATTCCTCCCCGCGTTCGCAGTGTCGATGGCGCTCTCGTTCGGAGTCCGGCTCGTTCAGGCGGGCGTGCCTCGTGCCGAGGGGCAACGACCGGCCTGGTGGTTGATCGCGTTGTGGCTGGTCGGCACCGAAGCTGTTTCACGGCTGCCGTCGCTCGCAGTTCGGCTCCGTCTCGCCGAGCCCTTCTCACAGACGAGCGTGTCGATGGAGCCGACGCTGAAGGCCGGCGACCAGCTCTTCGTCTTCAAGCAGGGGCCAGGCGCGGTCTACGGGCGAGGGAGCGTCATCGCCCACTCCCGTGATGGGCTCACGTACGTGAAGCGAGTCATCGGACTCCCGGGCGATGAGGTGACGATTCGGGGCACCGACGTCTTCGTCAACGGCATCGCCCTCCACCAGGGGTCCTGCGCCACGAACGACGAGCCCGCCTGTGTCGCCGAAGCCATCGACGGCCGACGCTGGAAGACGCTCGCAGGGGAGCGGGGGCGCATCGATCAGACGTGGCGCCTGCCCAACGACACCCTGTTCGTGCTCGGCGACAACCGAAGCGACTCCTACGACAGCCGCTGGACGTCACCCGTCATGACAGAGGAAGTGGTGGGTACCGCGCACGCGCTTCACTGGGCCGCGAGCCTCCACCGTCTCGGCCTTCCGCTCGACGATCTGCCGTGAGTGGACGCCACCAGCCCGACGGCGGTGCTACGTCTGCGAGCGTGCACCGCCCGGCCTTCCTGGGACTCTTGCTGGCGATGGCCTGTCCGCGGTCGGCAGAGACTCCGCCAACCGCAGTGCGAGACGCAGGTGTCGTCGTCGATGCCGGGGTCGCTGAGTCGCCACCGATGCCGCTGCCGATGAACCGGTTGGCCGCGGCGATGGCGAGCGGAGGCCCTGCGATTGAAACGAAGCCGCTCGAAGCGCACGACCTGACCGACTGGCGCGTTCACCTCAAGGCCACCTTCGGCACAGGCCGCGTCGAGGTTGGCACTCGAGTGGCCCTCTTCGGAGAGACCGAGGACGACCAGTACTTCAACGGCGGCGAAGACGTCATTCGGCTGGTGACCAGAGGGCGTGACGTCAGCTGCCCGCTGGCCGTGTCGGCGTCGTGCGCGAAGGCGCCAGCGGTGCAAACCCGGGGAGAGTTCACGCTGGTCTGTCTACCAGAGGACCTGAGGCACGACGGCTGCGCGAGCAGCTCGTTCTCGGTCGACTGGGGCCGCCAATGCGTGCTCTTCGATGGTGCGAGCGCGACCTGTGTCCGATTGCCGTTCGTCGACGCGCGCTTCGTGAGCCCCACCCGGCTCGAGGTCGAGCAGACCTTCAGCCGACTCCCTCGATTGCCGACGACGCTCGCGGACGTGGCTGGTGACACGAAGCTCGGCTGCGGCTCGATGCTCTGCAAGCACTGCCCACCCAACGACCTCGTGCGCCTCGAGCTCGACCTCGTCGATGGAGGCATGGAGCTGCACGGCGTCATCGGTGAGCTCACGTGTGGTGAACAGTCGTGCGACCGGCAGACGAACGCCCAGCTCCACCCGCCACGCATCGGGTGCACGAAATGAGCGCTCAGCTGCTGGTCGTCGCGCCGACGACCGTTCTCGACGAGCGCGCGCCCGTGACACGTCTTGGAGGGCGGCCGCTCGTTCCCGCGAGCTTCGACTGGCCGACGTGCGGAGACTGTCAGCGTCCGCTCCAGTTCCTGGCTCAACTGGCTTCGTCGAACGACCTGCTGCTGCTCTTCAGTTGTCACGCCACGAGCTGTGTCGTCGGAGGTGGCCCTGACCTGCCCAGCAACCGCGTCGTCCGGGTGCCCGCCGTCGGAAGCGAGCTGCGCGACGCTCCAGAACAGACGCCCACGCTGCCGCTCACCCCGGTGGAGTTCGTGTCTTTCGACCAGCCCAACCGCTCGTATGACGAGGCCCGGTTCGATCCCGGGCGGTTCGTGTTCGGAATGATGGGTGGCGAGCCCGACTCTGTCTCTGGGCATGTGCCTCACTGCACGGCGTGCGCACGACCGATGCGGTTCGTGGCATCGCTCGAGGAGGGCTCGCTCTTCAACTTCGCCGGGGTACAGGCCTTCGTGTTCGCCTGTGAAGGCTGCACGGCCGCGCAGCTCTTCGTCGACGACTTCTTCTGAGCCGCTTCAGATGCTGATACTGCCCTCGCGGAAGTCGGTCTTCGCGATGTGCACGTTGATGCAGACCGGCACGCCCGAGGCCGACAGGCGCTTCGCCTCGGCCAGCGTCTCGTCGATCTTCGCCGGGTCGGTGAGCAGCAGGCCCTTGCCGCCGTAGCCTTCAGCCACCTTCTCGTACGACGTGTGGCGCAGGCCGGTGCCGACCGCCGAGCCGAGCAGCGTCACCTGGTCGCGGGCAATCTGATGCCACGACGCGTCGGTGCCGATGACGGCGATGGGCGCGTAGCCGTGGCGAACGAAGGTGTCGAACTCCGAGAGCGAGTACGCGCTCGAGCCGTCGCCGTAGATGATCCAGATCTCCGACTTCGGGCGCACCGTCGCCGCGCCGACCGCGAAGCCACCACCCACGCCGAGCGTGCCGAACACGCCCGGGTCGAGCCACGACAGCGGCTTGCGGGGCCGCAGCACGTACGCGGCCGTCGCCACGAAGTCGCCGCCATCGACCACCAGCACCGAGTCGTCGGCGAGCTTCTCTTCGAGCCGCTGGAAGAAGTGAATCGGGTCGACCTTCTCGCCCTTCGGCTTCGCCTTGCCGCGAATCTCGGCGTCGCGCGCGTCTTCACGCTCTCGGCACGCGTCGATGAAGGGCTGCCACGATGGGCTCGGCCGCACCTTCGCCGCGAGCGCCTGCAGAAACTCGCCGGCGTGCATGCGAATCGCGATGGTCGGCTTGCGGTTCTTCGTCAGCTCTTCGGCCGAGAGGTTCGCCGAGATGACCTTCGTCTTCTTGCCGATGCCGAAGCCGTACTTCATGCGGAAGTCGAAGGGGAACCCGCAGATGACGACGACGTCGGCGTCTTTGAGGGCCTTGCCGCGCGCGTGGCGGAACTGCGTCGGGCTCGAGCGGCCGAGCAGGCCACGCGCCGTTCCACCGAGCCACACCGGCATGCCGAGCGACTCCACCGCGCGGGCGAGCGGGCCGGCGTCACGCACGTTCACCATCGTCTGGCTGCCCACCACGAGCGCCGGGCGCTTCGCCTTCGAGAGCAGCTTCACCGCCTCGTCCATCAGCTTGGTGGTGTTCTGCAGCTCGGGTACGTCGGGCACGAAGTTCTTCACGTCGACGTGCGGTGCGTGGAACTGCCGGAGCAGGTGGCCCTGCAGGTACAGCTTGAGCGCGCGCTGACCGAGCGTCTTCGGGTTCTCGACGCCGGTCTCCTTGATGAACATGTCGCGAACGGTGGGCTCCGGGTACAGCACGTCGACGGGCACCTCGACGAAGACGGGGCCAGGCACGCCGCTGCGGGCCTCTTTGAGCGCGCGCTCCATGGTGGGCCCGAGCTGGTTCACCGTCGTGCACCGCGCCGTCCACTTCACCGCGGAGTGGATCAACGCGAGCTGATCGATGTCCTGCAATGCGCCTCGGCCGCGGAGCACGGTCGCGGTGGCTCCACCCAGCAGCACCAGCGGCGACTGCGCGAGCTGCGCGTTCTTGAGCGCGGTGATGGCGTTGGTGACGCCGGGGCCTGCGGTGACGGCGGCGACGCCGGGCAGGCCCGTCATGCGCGAGTACGCGTCGGCGGCGAACACCGCGTTGCGCTCGTCACGGCAGTCGACGATCTTGATTTTGCGGTCTTCGCAGCCGACCAGAATCGGCGAGATGTGGCCGCCGCAGAGCGTGAAGAGCGCCGAGATGTTCCACTTCGAGAGGACCTGGGCGACGTGGTCGCCACCGTGACGCATGGGGTTCTTCATCATGGGCGCCCGTGTATGGCCGGCCCCGAAGCAAGTCACGCGACGCTACGAGAATCCGAGCCCTCGTGATGTTCTGAAGGCCTCGTGCGCGCGCTCGTCGTGATGCTCCTGCTCGGAACCGCTTGTGCGTCGAAGGCGCTCGAGAAATGCGAGGCGGGCAAGGCGCTCAGCCCGCCCGAGCACCTGCAGCGGTGCGCGGGGTTGATCAAGGCCCCGACGTGCCGCCAGTACGTGCTCGACCTCGACGGAGGCGCGCTCGAGGCGTGGGCGTTCGGTGAGCGATGCCGCCACGAGTACTGCGGCCGCTTCACGAAACCGGTTCCGTTCTGCACGGGAGAGAACGGCACGCCGGCGACGGCCTACCGCCCCGAGTTCGACTTCATGGCGGCCGTGCTCGAACTCGACGAAGGCACTGCTGCGAGAGCGGCGTTCTTCGAAGCTGCGAGCAGAGACGCCGAGGCCCGGTTCGCGGTCTTCGACGAGGAGCGCCGCCTTCGTCAGCGCGAAGCCCGCCTCATCCTCAAGCTCGAAGGAGACCGTGAGCGGCTCGAGCTCACCGTGCTGCGGCCGGGTGGAGTCACTGGCTTCTCAGGGCCGACGGCCGACTTCGACCCAGAGCGTTGTCGCGCCGTCATCACCCGAGCGCTCGACGGGGGTGCGCTGGGCGGCAAGCCCGTGCTGATTCGAGCGAGCAAGAAGGTGATGTTCCGCTCCATTCGCTGCCTGACGGCTGCGGCCACCGATGCGGGCGCGGGCCCAGACGACTTGGACATTGCGACGCTCCCAGCGGAGTAGCTCAGCGCTCGCCGTCGCGGTCCTTCGAGATTTCGTGTCGCAGAAAGTCGTGCAGCTTCGCGGCGACCGACTCGGGCATCTTCTTCGCGAGCGACCGGCGGCACAGCGTCGACGTCGCCTGATACGTCGCGAGAAAATCTTCGCAGGGTTGGCAGCCGTGAAAATGTTCGTCGAGCTTCGCCTTCGCGTCGGCCGACAGCTCGCCGTCGACGTAGTCGAGCAGCAAATCGATGCAGTCCTGACAGGTCGACGTCGCGCTCACGAAACCCCACCACCTCGGGAAGACGAGCCGATTACTGCGAGGCTCGCGAGGTGGGTGCAACCCCAAATGCGGTAGCTGAACGACTGGTCAGTCATCTCAATCAGGCCCTGAGCGGTCCAGAATCAGCGCGGCTCAACTGGCGCGGTCTGCATAGAAGCGGTCGATGGCGGCGCGGAGCGACAAGCGCGCACGGTGCAGCCGACTCTTGATGGCGGGCACGGAGTCACCAGTCGCCGTCGCAATCTCTTCGTACGAGAGGCCCTCGACGTCGCGCAGCAGGAAGACCTGGCGGTACTCCTCGGGCAGCTTCGCCGAGGCGGCGTCGATGGCGCTGCGCAGCTCGGCGTCGAGGGTCTGGCCTTCGGCGTTGGGGCTCCAGTCGGCGACGTCGTCGATGAGGCTGCCGCGTTCGTTGAACTCGGGGCCGCCTTCGGGCTCTTCGACCTGCGCCGTCACCTTGCGATGGCGCAGGCGCATGAGCGCGTAGTTGGCGGCGATTCGGTAGACCCACGAGCCGAACGCCGACTCTCCGCGAAACTCGGGCAGCTTCTTGTAGGCCGCGAGAAACGCCTCCTGCACCACCTCGGCGGCGTCGTCGTCGCTGCGCAGCATGCGCGCCGTCATCGCGAACACCTTCTGCTGGTGTCGCTCGACCAACTGCTCGAAGGCCGCCATCTCACCGGCCTGCGCTCTCAGGAGCAGCACGCTGTCTTCGACCATCGTCACGGCGCGCGCACCATCTCCACTTCCTTGTGGAGCATCAAGCTGCATCGGCTGTGTCGCGGGGGACGGCACGGGCGGGACCATGTCACTTTCGGGGCTTTTCGTTCGTGCCTCGGAGCGGCGGCACCTCTCGGCGCTGATGCGAGATATCGAGTCGTCTGCTCCGACACCGAACGACCCACGCGCACAAACCGCCGTACGCATGAGCCGATTTCCCGTTTCGTCGGGCCAGGTGGTGAGGTGAACGCGACTCGCTGAAGAAGCGCGCGGACTTGCGAGGCTGCTTCAGCGCTCGTTCAAATGGGCAGGGACGAACTTCTGGTTCGCGGTCCCCGCATCGAGGGCTTCGAGCTCTTCGTCGGTGGGTTCGTTCACACCAGGCACTTCAACGTCGAACGACGTCGGGTCTCCACGAAGGCCATCGAGTGCGATGGGCGTGATGGTGACGATGAGGTGCCGACCGTTCGGGAGGTGCGGCAACGACCAGCACACGAAGTCACCAAAACGCGCTTCACCGTCCTCGAGCCCGACGACGACAGTGTGCAAGTAGTTGAGCCCTTCGAGTTTCAACTCGGCCAGCACGCCAGCTGCTGAAGGCGCCGTCGCAGCGATGCGACCGATGCTCCACGGGCTCCCACGGTTCTGCTGCTCGAAGCCGAGAAATCGTGGAGGGCCGACGAAGATGGCGGGCATCGGTTTCGTGGTGACGGTGAACCGGCCCAGGGTTCGCGTCATCGTCTTTCCCATCACCAGCGGCGCCGAAGCTTCGAGCGTCCACCCACCTCGGGTGAGCGGCTTTTCGGCTCGTACGAAGTGCTGCTCCCCTTTCGATTCCGACACGAGCGCGGGCACAACCCGTTTTCCCGAGCGGAACACGAGTGTCGGCAGCTGATGTTCCGCGCCGGCTCCGAACACGTTCAGCACGAGCACGGGCTGCGCGGGGATGACTCCTTGCGACGGAAGCAACTCGATACGGTCAGCCGCGCACGACATCGCCTCTGCAGTTCCCGCGAGGAGGCCGAGGAGCGCGATGAGCTTCATCGACTCGAGCTTACGTGTTTCGAGCGTTCATCGAAGAAGCGCAGCGGCGCCTTCGCCCACTGCCCGGCGTAGTCGACTCCGATGCGGGCGCTGACACCGATGCTGCGAACCCGAGGTCCCCGCGCGAGAAAGAGCGGTGCCTCATTCAGCGGCAGGTCGTTCTGTGCGCGGGTGATGCCGAGCAGCTTCGTGAGCCGCCCGGGTCCATCACCGCGTGCACCGTCAGCGAGTCCTTCCACCGGCTCGACCGCGCGCAGGAGCACCGCAGCTCCATCACCCGTCACCACGTTCATGCAGTGGTGCATGCCGTAGATGAGGAACACGTACGAGCGCCCAGGAGGCCCGAACATCACCTCGGTGCGTGGCGTACGGCCCTTCGAGCTGTGACAGGCGAGGTCGTGCGGCCCCAGGTACGCCTCGGTCTCGACGATGCGGCCCACACGCGCGACGCCCTTCACCCGATGCACGAGCAGCTGACCGAGCAGCGCCTTCGCCACCACGATGGGGTCGCGCGCAGCGAACGTCGGCGGCAGCAGCTCCACGTCAGTCTCGAATCGCCGACTGCAGCAGCTTGAGCTGAATGTTCAGCTTCAAAGCGTTCGACCGCTCGTGAATCACGTCAGAGAGGCTGTTGAACACCAGGGCCGTGTTCTCCTGCGTGTAATAGCTGCTGATCTGGCTGATCAACCCGAGCAGGTCGCTCACCAGCGACAGGTAGTGCATGTGCTCGCGGCGGCGGGCGTCGTCCTTCACGGCCAGCACGTCTTTGTTCGACTGCAGCTGGCTCAGCACCGAGATGAGCGAGTTGAGCTCGTGAAACTGCTTTCGCCACGCGACGGCGTCGAGGCCCAGCAGCGCGAGGAACGCGAGCCCGATGTTGATGAGAATGCCGAAGAAGGCGTCGACGCCCTGCAGCACCTCGGCCGTGGCTTCGGTCGACGGCGCGACGGCGGCATCAGACAGACTGTGGCGCGGCTGCAGAAGGCGAGTGGCTTGCGCGAGCAGTCGCGGTGTCAACCCATCGCGGGCGACGAGGTACGTCGACACCCTCCACGCGCGGGTCTGCTCCGACGGCACCAACGGAGTCTGGCTCAGCCACCCCGCCTCGAGCGTCGTGCGGTCGAGGTAGTCGAGGCGGCGTGAGGCGGCTCCGAGCGGCAGGTCGGCGAGCGTGAAGCCGGCCTTCGCCAACCGCGCGACCCCGCGCATCGTCTTCTCGTCAGACGGGTCCTTCACCACGAACACCGCGTCGACGTCGGTCGGTACGGTGACGTCTTCGGGCTTCGTCAGCGCGCTCCAGTCGTGGCGCAGCACCGGCACCGTCGGCTGGCCGAACGCGGTGAGCACGTCGAGGAGCACGGAGTGACTGCCTTCGCCCTCGGTCGACGTCAGCACCACGCGCGCGCTCGACAGGCTGGTGACGCCCGGCTTGAGGAACAGCAGCGCCACCTCACGGCTCGGCAGCTCAGCGCGATGGAGCACCGGCGGAACCGGAATGCCGCCCTGCACGAAGGCGAGGTCGACCTGCCCCGTCGCCACGTGCTTCGCCGCTTCACGGCTGCCCGGCACCTCGACGACCTCGATGGCGAGGCGCGGGTCGGCCTTGAGCAGATCCTTCAGCTCGGCCGCGTCACGGTCGGGCAGGGCGAGGCTCAACGACGTCACGCGGAAGAAGGTGACGTACGTCCACCCGACGAGCGCCACGAGCGCCACCGCGAGGAACAAGACGGGCAGCCGATGGAGCGAGAACGGGCGCTGCATCTTCGCCGACACCTGCTCGGCGTTGCGCGCGGCCTGCGCGATGGAGGCGGTGCAGCGGGCCAGCCCTTCGTGCGTCGGCAGCTCTCGCTTCACCTGCTCGGCGATGCGGTCGGCCGTCTCGATGAGCGGGCCAATCTCGAGGCGGGCGACGGTCGGGTCGGAGCGGGCCATCGCCCGGCTTCAAAGCATGAAGTCAGGGGGTGATCAGAACTTCCGCGTGAACGGCATCGGCGCGCGCATGCGCACGAGCAGCAGAAGCGGAATCGCCACGTAGGGAATGTTGAACGCGAGGAACTTCACCGCGTTCGTCGTCTGGTACTGCGGCTCTCCGAAGAACTCGACGCCGAAGACGATGATGCCGGTGATGGTGCTGATCATCGTCGCGTAGATGACGGCGGGCAGCTGAATGCCGTTCTTCCCCTTCACGAGGCAGTACGAGAGGACGAAGTAGAACGGCCCGTACACGAAGGTGGAGAGCCCCGTGACGATGCGCATCCAGATGGGGGCGTTCATGAACAGCGGGTCGGCGTCGATGGCGTACCAGTAGTTCGCGCGGGCGAGCGCGTTGGGGCTGTCGGGCGTGATGGGAATGCCCAGCGTTGGAATGGCGTCGCTGATGCCGCTGGTGAGCGCAAAGACGAGGAAGATGACGGCGAAGAAGATGTCGATCTTCCGCTCTTTCAGCGGAAGGTTGGCGGGGGTCGGCGACATGCCGATGCTGCTAGCCCAGCAGTCGTCAGTGGTGAATCAGTCTGTGGCTACCGCAGCACGTCGGTGGGCGACCTGGCCGTGACCAGCCGCGCGGCCCATTGCTCGAGCTGCTTCGCCTCGGCCTTCGCGAGCTTGCTCTGCACCGACTTCGGGACCTTGCCGAAGCGGGCCTTCCACTGCTGAACCAGCAGCCGGCGGAGCACCGAGAGCATCTCTTTGCGGCCCTTCTCGAGACCCTTCTCCAGGCCCTTCTGGAGGCCCTTTTGGAGGCCCCTTTCGCGACCCTCATGCAGGCCCTCTTCGAGGCCTTCCTGGCGACCTTCCTCGCGGCCGGCTTTCCGGGCCCGCGCGCGCTCTTCGTTGAGGCCGGCGAAGGCGATGTCTTCGACCGTCACGACGCGCGTGTCGGGGCCCATCCAGAAGAGCTTCCGAATCTTCTTCGCCTGCGCAGGGGTCAA
>JBEOKA010000180.1:0-22972 GCA_040275325.1 Myxococcaceae bacterium
GAACGGTGGATGTGGGTCGGTGCGCAAGGTCTCGAGCGAGCGGAGCGACGGGCGTGTCTGGGGAGGCGCGCGCGACGGGACGCTGTTCGGGAGCAGCGACGAACGAGGTGTTGCTCGTGGTCACCAGTGGAGCAGTCGGTGACTGAGCAGGCGCGTTCTTCTCCGTGTGCAGGTTTGGTTGCACGTTCGAGTCGACCACGCGGCGACGGTGGAGCGTGCTGCGCGAGCTCGGTTCGGCTCGTGGGGCGGGCTGTTCCATCGTCTGCGTGTCTGCTGCCTTCGGAATGCCGGTGAACGTGGGCGTCGACGAGCTGGTCGTCTGCGCCGATTGCCTGCGACCCTGGTCTGAGACGGAAGCGCTCGACTGGGGCAGCTTCTGTGGCGCGGGCGGTGCGCTCGACGCGATGGGAGTCTTCGACGCGGCGGTCTCTTCGCGAGGTGCAACGAGACGATCCAGACGACTCACGCTCTGCTGCGCCGGTTGCTCAGCCCTGGTCACGTCTGGCGGAGCCGATGCGACCTGGCTCTTCGACGTTGCGACGTTCGGCTGAGCCGCTGTGACGTGAGGCTGCGAGGTGGTGACGCCGGTCGCGTGTGGCTGATTCGATGCCGCGTTCGGCTGAGCGGATGCGACGTCATGCTGCGAGATGGTGACGCCGGTCACGGGTGGCTGAGCCGATGCGGCGTTCGGCTGAGCGGCTGCGACGTGAGGCCGCGAGGGAATGACGCCGGGGCCATGTGGCTGAGTCGATGCGACGTTCGGCTGAGCGGATGCGACGTGCGGCTTCGACGTGGTGGTGACGTTCGGCGTCTGGTGCTGCGAGAGCACGACTTCGGTCACGCGTGGCTGAACCGATGCGACCTGGTTTCCCTGCGTGGTCTTCGGTTGCGTCGAAGCGAGCTGATTCCTCGTCGTGACGTTCGGTGCAAGGAGAGGCTCCGAAGGAACAACGCGGGTCACGTTGGGCTGAGCGCTCACCGTGACGACCCTGGGCTGCACCGCGGCTGCGTGATTCTCCGAAGCCACAGCCTGGACCACGTTCGGCTGCACTGATGCGAAGGGAGTCTGCGTCGCGCTCACCCTGGGCTGAACTCGTGCGCCGTGAGGAGGCGACTCGCTCGTCTTTGTCAGCTTCGGCTGAAGCGGGGCGTTCGCCGACGCCGCACCTGCCGTCTTCACAGCGACTTCCTTCTTCGCGGCAATGCTCTCGGCCTTCGGTATCGTGGCCTGAGGCTCGGCATCGCTCAGTCGAGTCGTGACGTGCGGCACCCCCTGAGCCGAGCCCGTCGGCTCACCGCGATCCGTCGCGCGCCGCCCCGTCGTCACCTCAGGCTTCTTCTCGTTCACCACCGGAGGCGTCTGTGGCTTCGACTCGGAAACGACCCGCAGCCGCTCGACGAGACCACGCTCGGTCGGGGGCGTCTTCACGACATCGCTCGCGCGCCGCCCGGGGTTTGGTGGAGCCTGGAGCGGCCCATGCGCCACCGTGAGCAGCGGCACCTCTCTGGCGGGGTCGCTGACGGGCAAGTTCACGGATCGAGGCAGGGGAGTGGTCGCCCGTGGTTCATCATTCGCGGCGCGGAGCAGCTTCGAGAACAGGCTCGCGCCGGTCGCCTTCTGCAGCGGGGCAATCGGCTCGTCGGCCTGCGGTGCGATGGCCGGCTTGCCGATTCGCAGCTTCACTTGAGGCCTCCTTTGGGTGGCGCCGAGGGCATGGTCGCCATCGTCGCGACGAGCTCTGCCGCGAGGTCGGGCTTGAGCCGGTCCATCACGGCGCCTGCTTCGGCCGGCTTCATTCGTTTCAGCAGCGCGGCCGCGAGCTTCGTGTCCGACTTCTGGAGCAGCAGCGCGGCCGCCTCGGGCTTCATCGACTTCATCGTCTTCGCCAGCGCGTCGAGCTCAGCGGCCTTCGGTGCGGGCTGGGGGTTCGGCGGAGGCTGGCTCGGGTTGGCGACAGGCTCAGCGCCCGGCGCAGGTCGCTTGGCGATCAACGCCTCGAGGCGCTCGGTCTCGGCCCGCAGCTGGAGCCGGGCGTCGGCGATCTCCTTGGCCAGCTTCTCGAGCGAGGCGCGCTCCGACTCGAGCTGCTTCTTGTCGTCTTCAATCTTCTTCCGTGCGGCGGTGAGCTCTTTGCCCGACTTCACCAGCTCGCTGCACAGCGCCTTCTTCGTCAGCGCGGGAGGCGTCGGTGCATCGGGCAGCGCGGGCTCGGCCTTGACGACTGGCGGTGGAGGCGGTGGTTCGAGCTTCGCCTTCTCTTCTCCCGCCGCGGGAGGTTTCGGTGCGGGCGCCGTCGGCGCTGCGACCTCGGGCGGAGTCGGGTTCTTCGGCTCGACCGGTCCTGCTGCCACCACCGCTGCGAGCATCCAGGTCAGCACGACTCATCTCCCGCTCTTCAGAGGTGGCGGCTTTTGTGCCGAGACCTCTTTCGGTTTCAGCGCGCCGTTCAGCTGCGCCAGGGTCTGGTCGAGCGAGAAGTGCTCGGCAGGGCCCTGACGGAGAAATGCATTGATCTGGCCAATGCACCCGAGGGCGCGATCCACCCGGGGATTGCTGCCGGTCTGATACGCGCCCACCTCAATCAGATCCGCAGCCTCGCGGTACGCAGAGAGCACTTCACGCACCTGCATGGCCGACTCGCGATGCGTCACCTGCGTGACGTCCGACATGCAACGACTCACCGACGCCAGAATGTCGACGGCAGGGAAGTGACCGGCGTTCGCGAGCCTTCTCGAGAGCACCACGTGCCCGTCGAGTGCTGCCTTCGCGCTGTCGGTGACCGGGTCGGTCAGATCGTCGCCTTCCGCGAGCACCGTGTAGAGCGCGGTGATGCTCCCGTTGCCGGCGTCGTTGCCTGCGCGCTCGACGAGCCGGGGCAGCATCGCGAACACCGACGGCGGGTAGCCCTTCGAAGTGGGCGGCTCTCCTGCGGCCAGGCCGATCTCCCGCTGCGCCATCGCGACACGAGAGAGCGAGTCCATCAGCAACATCACCTTGAGCCCGCGCGCGCGAAACCACTCGGCCACCGCCGTCGCAGCCATCGCGGCGCGAACTCGAACGAGGGGCGGCTCGTCTCCGGTCGCCACGACGATGACGGAGCGGGCCAGACCTTCGAGGCCAAGATCACGCTCGACGAACTCACGCACCTCTCGGCCGCGCTCGCCGATCAGCCCGACGACGATCACGTCAGCGACCGAGTGGCGCGCCACCATGCCGAGCAGCACCGACTTGCCGACACCGGGGCCAGCCATGATGCCCATGCGCTGGCCTTCACCGAGCGTCAGGCAGGCATCGAGCGATCGAACGCCCGTCGGCATCGGGTCGGCGATGCGGCGGCGCGACATCGCGCTGGGCGGGTTCGCGGCGAGGCGCATGCGCTCCTTCAGCAACATCGCCGGGCCGCCATCAATCGGTTGCATGCGCGCGTCGACGACCCGACCGAGCAGCGCCTCGCCGACTGGCACCTCGCCGGCGTTGGAGCGAGGCACCACCGCACAACCCTCGCAGATGCCCTCCATCTCACCGAAGGGCACGAGCAGGGCAGTGGGCCCGTTGAAGCCGACGACCTCGGCGTGAACGGTGCGGCCGTGCTGCGCGCGGATCTCACAGCTGGTGCCGAGGGCGACCTGCGGCATCGCGGCCTCGAGGAGCAGGCCCGTCGCGCGCACGATGCGGCCCTGCACGACGACGTCGCGGCTGCCATCGAGCACCCGGCGAACACGATCGAGATCGACTCCGCTCATGGTCGCCTCACTCGGTGTTCATCGCTTCGCGCAGCTCGCGTCGAAGCTCGTCGAGCCGGGTGTCGAGCCTGCCGTCGACGCCGTGCTGCTCCGACTCGATCACCACGTCGCCAGGTCCGAGCGACTCGTCGGGCTGCACGGTCACGTTCGCGAGCGAGAGCGCCGAGCCTGGCGCGTCCTGCAGTCGCCGGTGATCGTCGACGCTCACCTTCACGACGATCTGCCGCGCGTCGCCCACCTTGCGAATCGCGCTACGAATGAGGCCGAAGAGCGGGTCGAGGCTGGTGGTGAGCTCACGCTCGAGAATGCGCCGGGCGATCAACACGCCGATCTCGAGCGCGTCGCTGCGGGCCTGCTCCCCCAGGCGGCAGCCCTCTTGCCGTAGCGCCTCGATGGCCGACTTCAGGCGTGGCGTGTGATCGATGACGACGGGTGGTGGAGGCGTGGGCGCCGGTGTTGGAGGCAGCGGCTCGAACGCCTTGCCCATGGGGGGCGGAGACGGAGGCGGGGGCGCCGTGACGGGCGGCGCCAGTGGGAGCGCCGGATCGAGTGAGGCCGCCGACCACGAGGCGAGCTTCGGGTTGCCTCCCGTCGACCGTGGCGCCGGTGCGGTGTGCTGCATGAACGCGGGCTTCCTCAGTTCGCTCACGACACCCTCACAACATCTTGTCCGTCGGGCGGACGATGGTGATGCGACCCTTCTCGGCGGCTTCGATGGCCACCTTCGCGATCTCGCTCTGCGCGGCCTCGACCTCGGAGAGCTTGACCGGACCCATCGCGGAAAGATCGTCCTCGAGGAGCTCGGCGGCGCGAGACGACATGTTGCGCAGGAACTTGTCCTTCACCTCGGGGCTGCCGCCCTTCAGCGCGACGGTGACCTG
This sequence comes from Myxococcaceae bacterium, assembly GCA_040275325.1. GTDB lineage: Bacteria > Myxococcota > Myxococcia > Myxococcales > Myxococcaceae > Xiheimicrobium. The sequence continues at coordinate 4,626 of JBEOKA010000180.1, forward strand.
CTTCATGTCGAGATCCTTCATCAGCGTCTGCAGGTCGCGATCCGAGAGGCGCGTGAGATCTTCGAACGTGAAGAGCTTCGAGCGCAGGTCGCCAGAGAGCTGGGGATCGTCCTTCTCGATGTTCGCCAGAATCTCGGTCTGCTGGGCGGCGGGGCTGCGACGCAGAATCTCGAGCGCGGCGCTTCGGCCATCGACGCGGCGCATGCCCTCGGCGACGAGCGACTGCAGCTCGCTGGTGAGGGCGAGTCGAACTTCGCGCAGCACCTCGGGCGCGACGGCCTCGACGACGGCCATGCGACGAACGACCTGCGGACGAATGGTGATGGGCAACCGATCCATCACCTGCGCGGCGCGCTCGGGCGTGAGCGAGCTGAGCACCAGGGCGATCGTCTGCGGCTGCTCCCGGCCGAGCACCATCGCGAGCGACTCGGCGTCGGCATCGGCGACCGAGCCGAGCAGCTCTTCGGGCAGCTGACTGGGCGGCTGCGCGTCGAAGGTGCGCTTGACCGTCTCGGGACCGAACACGCTCTGCGCCACCTTGCGCAGCACGTCGTCACCGGCGAGCGCGTCGACGCCCGCCTGCTGCATCGAGTCGACGAACTGCTGCAGCGAGTCGTTGATGACGGTGGGGGCCGAGCGCTTGAGCTCTTTCGCGCCGAGCGCCACCTGCCGCACCTCGAGCTCACCCAGGTTCTTGAAGAGCTCGGCAGCGATCTCCTGCCCGAGGGCCAGCATGAGCGCTGCGACGCGCTTCGCGCCCGGGCCTGGCTTGTCGATCCACGGGAGCGGCGGGGCCTGCGTCTTCGAGGCGTCCTGGTTTGCGTCAGCCACGGTCGGCTCCAAGGGGTTGCGGGGTCGAGGCGTTCAGGTGCGGCGAGGGGTTCTTGTCGAGGTCGGCGCTCAGCCAGGCGCGAATGAGCATGAGGGTGCGTTCGCGATCTTCCCGAACCATGGCGCGGGCGCGCTCCTTGAGGTCGGCGAGCGGGTCGACGAGCACTGGCGGCTCTGGCGCAGGCAGCTCGGCGGGCTTGGTGCCATCCATCGCGGCGGCGGTCGCCTCGAGCTCGCTGACCTTCTGCCCGGGCTTGAGTACGAGCTGCGCTTCGACCGGCTTCGAACGGCGACGCAGCAGGAAGGCGATGAGCGCGAGCAGGCCGAGCGCGGCTCCACCGATGGCGCCGAAGCCCCAGGCAGGGAAGGTCGCGGCGACCGGCGCAGGCTCGGGCACGTCAGACTTGCCGAAGACCTGGCTCGTGATCTCGAACGCGTCTCCGCGCGCCTCGTCGTAGCCGACGGCCTTGCGGGCGAGCTCCCCGAGGCGGGTGACCTCTGCCGGGTCGCGCACCTTGCCCTCGACGCCGTCGACGATGATGGCCACCGAGATCTTCTGCAGCCGCGGAATGCGCGCGAGCGTGGTGGTGGTCGTCTTCGAGATCTCGAAGTTCTTCACCTCGTCCTGGTTGGCCTGGTTGCCCTGCGACGTCGGCCCGGCCTGCGGAGGCGGCTGCTGCAGCGGCACGTTCGCCTGCGCGCCAGCCACGCCTGCTTGCGTGTTCTGCTGCGTCGACGACGACTGCGTCACCTTGCGCTCACTGCGCAGCGCCACCGCGTCGGGGTCGAACACCTCGGAGTTCTGGTTCACCTGCGTCGCGTCGACGCTCGCCGTCACCCGCGCGATCACCGCGCCCTGGCCGACGACGGGCTCGAGCAGCCCGACGATGCGCTGCTCGAAGTCACGCTCGAGCTTGCGCTGGTACGATGCCTCGGGAGAGTCCCACGCCGAGTCCGACGAGAGCACCGCGCCGCGGCCATCGATCACCGTCACCTGATCGGGAGGCAGCCCCGGCACCGACGAACTCACGAGGTGACGAATGCCCGCCAGCTCGCGTTCGCCCAGCGTGCGGCCCGGCTGCAGCATCACCACCACCGTCGCGGACGGCTTCTTGTCTTCGTCGCGGTACAGCCCCTTCTCGGAGAGCGACACGGTCAGCTTCGCGCTGCGAACGCCTGCGAGCCGGCCGATGGTGCGGGCGAGCTCGCCTTCGATGGCGCGGCGCAGGTTCACGCGCTGGGTGAACTCACTGACGCCGAGATCTCCGCGGTCGAACAGCTCGAAGCCGACGCCGCCTCCACGTGGCAGCCCCGCCGTCGCCAGCAGAATGCGCGCGTCGTAGACCTTGTCGGTGGGCACCGCGAGCGCCGAGCCATTGGCCTCGGTGCGGTACGGAATGCCCGCGGTCTTGAGCATGCCAGCCGCTTCGGTCGCGTCTTCCTGGCTGAGGTTGGTGAAGGCGTACTGGTACTCGCCGCCAGAGCGGGCCAGCACCCCGACGCCACCCGCGAGCGCGAGGGCGATGACGCCACCGGCGATCAGCGCGATTCGTACGCCGGCGGGCAGGGCCTGCAACCGCGCAGGAAGCTCCCGAAGCTGTTTGAGCAGGCTCTCCATGGCTTCACACCGTCATGCGCATCACGTCGTTGTAGGCCTCGACCAGCTTCGTCCTGACCTTCATCGCCAGCCTCATCGCGATGTCAGCCTTCTCGAGCGCGAGCATCGTCTCGTGCAGGTTGCCGTCGCCGTTCGCGAGCTTCTGCGTCTCGACGTCGGCCGCGACCTGCAGATCGTCGACCTTCTTCACCGCGGCCTCGAGCTCCGCACCGAACCCTGCCGCGCCCGAGCCTTCGGGCTTCTCGACGGCCGGCGTGGAGGAGGGGAACTCGACGCTATTGACGCTGAGCGATTTCATTCATCACCTCGCGATGTCCAGCGCGCGCTGCGCCATGGCCTTGAGCGTCTCGACCGCCGTCGCGTTTGCGTCGTACCCACGCTGCGCCGTGATCAGGTTCACCGTCTCGTTCACCGGGTTCACGTTGGGGAAGGTGACGAAGCCGTTCGCGTCGGCGTCGGGGTGGCCCGGCAGGTACACACGCTTGCCCGGCGACTGATCTTCCTGAATGCCCGTCACCTGCACGGCCGTCGCCGTCGATGCAGCCCCTGGTTCTGCCGGCCCGAGCGGAACCTGGGACGCATCGGCGAGCGACGCTTCGAACGCGACGGCGGCGAGCACGGGATCTCGCCGGTGGTACGGCTCGCCGTTCGGCCCGCGCGTCGACTCGGCGTTCGCGAGGTTGCTCGCGGCGACGTTGACGCGCGTGCGCTGGGCCGAGAGCCCCGAGCCAGCGATCTTGAGTGCAGAGAGGAAGTCCATGGTGGGTCTCCTTCAGGCTCAGCCGACGCCTTCACTGGCGACGTATCGGAGGATCGACAGCTTCTTGCCGGCGCTGCGGGTGCTGGCGCCGTAGAGCAGGGCGTTGCGCGAGAGTTCGACCATCGTGCGATCGAGGTCGACGCCGTTGCCGTCGAGCCCACCCGGGCTGTCGGCCACCTTGACGAAGCTCGACGGCTCATCGGGCTCGGGCTGCGAGACGTTCAGCGAGAGGTGGCCTTCGACCGGCATCGCCGAGGGGAGCGAGGGCCTGCCGCTCACCAGCGCCGTGGTGCGCGCCTTCATCGCGGCCTCGAAGTCGAGCTCGCGCGGCTGGTACCCGGGCGTGTCGGCGTTGGCGAGGTTTCCGCCGAGGACATTTTGACGAGCCAGGCGAACATCGAGCGAGGCCTGAAGACGATCGAGCGTCGTGTCGAAGAGCTTCATGACAACACCTGAGCGGCTTCGACTTCTGGCTCGGGGGTGGACGTGGAGGTGCGGCTGCCGGGCCCATTCAACTTCTGACGAAGCGTGCGCAGGCCGATGCCGAGCAGACGCGCGGCGTGGGTGCGATTGCCGTTCACCCGGCGAAGCGCCTCTGCGATCGCCAGGCGCTCCAGCGCGTCCAACTCGAGCGGCAACCCTTCGGGGAAGAGGCCGGGCTCGAGGCGCGGCGGCGCCAGGGCCAGGGCCTGCACTTCGATCGTCGCGGTGCGCGAACGAATGAGGGCCCGTTCGAGCACGTTCTCGAGCTCACGCACGTTGCCGGGGAAGTCTCCGTGCTCCAGCGCCGCGATGGCCTGCGTCGAGAGCGTCGGCGCTGCCCGGCCCAATCGCGCCGCAGCTTTCACCAACAGCACCTGTGCGAGGCGAGCGACGTCGTCGTGGCGCTCCCGCAGTGACGGCACCCGCAGCGGGTAGACGTCGAGGCGGTAGAAGAGATCGCTGCGCAGCTTGCCCGTTCGCACCAGCTCGTCGGGCGCATCGCTCGTCGTGGCGATGATGCGCGCGGTGTGCGGCGCCTCGAGCAGCCGCAGCAGGTGCGCCTGGCTCTCGATGGAGAGGGCGCCGATCTCGTCGAAGAGCACCGTGCCCGCCGTCTGCAGCGCCTGCTCGGCCTGGGCGACGGTGAAGGTGGTGGGGTTGATCTCGACGAACGAGCGTTGCGCCGTCTTCGAGTTCTCGTGAATGAAGCGGGCGAAGCGGCGCTTGCCGGTGCCGTGCTCGCCGCGCAGGAAGACGGTGGTGGGGCTCGGCGCGACGTCGAGGGCTGCTGTGACGGCCTCCTGCATGGCGCGGCTCAGGGCGACGAGGTCGTTCATGGCTTCTTCTCCGCAGACGGGGACGGTTCAGCTGCGCTCGCGCGGGCCTGGGCAGCGCGCGCGAGCTCCTTCGAGATCTCGACGTCGGTGGTCATCATCGGAATGCGATCGGCGATGGGCGTCGTGCGCGGCTTCGACGGCGCGGCCGCGGCAGGCTTCGGCGTGACACTCCTGCGCACCTGCGCCCAGCCCTTGCTGCGCAGCTCCGAGGCGGTCAGCTTCTGCTCGGCGTATTCCATGACGAACTGCGCGCGAATCGGGTCTCTGGCGGCGAGGTAGAGGCGAGCCACGCGCTGCAGGTGCCGGTCGAGTTCTTCACGCGGCATTCGACCCGACAACGACGCCAGCACTGCCGCTGCGTAGCCGGGCGCGCCTGCGTCTTCTGCTGCCGTGGCCGCGGCCTCCGAGACCTCGATGCCGCCTTCACCTTCGCCGATGCCCGTCGCCGCGTAGGTCGCCAGCGCCAGTGTGGTGGCCTCGTCGTCCTGCGCGCTGAACGCTGCCTCGAGCGCCTTCTGACAGAACGCCCGCGCCGACTGACACACGGGCACCTTCCGCTCGACAGCGTCGTTGAGCAGCTGCATCGCCTGCCGATCCTGATTGAGGGCGAGCGCCTGCCGAACGAGGTGCACGACGGCCTCGACCTCGATCACGCCACTGAGCCCTCGCAGCTCGGCCGGCTTCTGCATCAGGCAGTTGCCAGTCAGATCGCACGAGCGCAGCTGAGCGATGCGCGTGACCGGACCCGCAGAGACGACCCTGGAGTACCAGCCCATCGCGGCCTCGGCGTCACCGCGTTGCATCGAGAGATCACCCAGCCGCATGCGGGCGAGGTGCGCGTCGGGGCCGTTCAGCGCCGCGGTGAAGAGCTGCTCGGCTTCGAAGAGGTTGCCCTGGCCCAGCGCGCACTCGGCCTTCACGGCGTCGGTCACGCCCGGGCACTCCTCGGGAATGCCGAGCGCCTTCATCGGCCACCCCTGCAGCGGCACGCCTTCGCGCTCCCACTTCCAGGTGACGCCTCGCAGCGCGCGAACGTCGAGGTACAGGCCCTTGTCGTCTTGCGCGACGCCAGCCCAGAGCCGTCGGGTGGCGCAGTGGAGGGTGAGCCCGTCGCGGGCCTGCTGCTGACTCGGGCAGAGCTGACTCGAGAGACGACCAGCGATCTTCGCGCCGGTCAGTCGAATCGTCCTCATGAGCGGGTCGACCGAGGCCTCCACCATCGGCGAAGTCCGTTCGAGCGCGACCCGCTCGACCGCCGTGGTGAAGCCCGTCGGCGGCGGAGCGCTCAGGGCGATGCTGACCAGCGCGAAGACCATTGGTTCCCTCCCCAGGGATCCACGAGATGAATGACCAGTGAACTCAGGCGGCCTGCGACTCACGCGCGCGGCGGCGCAGCTTCTCGACCAGCGTCGTGCGCTGCAGCCCGAGCAGATCGGCGGCGGCTTTGCGGTTGCCCTTGGCCTGCTGCAGCGCGACCGCGATGTACGTGTCTTCGAGCGTGCGCAGCAGCGCCGGCAGATCGATGGGCAGCGAGGGCGCGGCGGCTTCGGCCAGCAGACGCTCGGGCACCGGCACCTGCATCACGGGCGCTTCCGAGGGCAGCGGCTCGAAGCCACGCGGCATCGGGGTAGGAGACGGCTGCGGCGCGTCGAGGCCGAACTCGGGCGGCGTCGCGGGCGGCGGCGGCACCAGCGTGAGCGACGGCGCCTGCAGCTCGCCGATCGTCATCGCGGCCTGGCGAACCGGCGACGGCAGATCCATCACGCGAATCACGGGGCCTTCGGTGCAGACCGACACGCGCTCGACCAGGTTCTCGAGCTCACGCACGTTGCCGGGCCAGGGGTGCTGCTCGATGGCGCGCATGGCGGCAGGCTCGATGGGGCGCGTCTCACCGCGCTGACGCCAGAAGTGGTTGAAGAGCGCGAGAATGTCGGCCTTGCGGGTGCGAAGGGGCGGCAGCTCCACCGGGCACACCATGAGGCGGTAGTAGAGGTCGCGACGGAAGCGGCCGGCTTCGACCTCTTCGGCCAGCTTGCGGTTCGTCGCCGCGATGAGGCGGAAGTTCGCGCTCACGCTCTCGGCGCTGCCCACGGGCTCATACGTGCGCTCCTGGAGCAGGCGCAGCAGCTTCACCTGCAGCGGCAGCGGCATCTCACCGATCTCGTCGAGGAAGAGCGTGCCACCCTCGGCCATCGCGACGCGGCCCTTTCGGTTGGCGACGGCTCCCGTGAAGGCGCCGCGTACGTGACCGAACAGCTCGCTCTCGAGCAGCGTCTCGGGAATCGCGCCGCAGTTCACCGGCACGAAGTGGCGACGGGCGCGCGGACTGTTGTCGTGAACGTAGCGGGCGATCACCTCTTTGCCGGTGCCCGTCTCTCCACTGAGCAGCACCGTCGAGTCGGTCGGAGAGATGCGTGCGCAGGCCTTGATCACTTCCTCGAGCGGCGACCCCGGCGCATGCACGAGAGAGGTCGAGGCGGCGGGCAGCGAGGTGTTTGCGAATGCGAGGTTCATGAAAGTTCCCCTCCCAGGGGTGGCGTGGGTAACGCCGGTTCGGGAGGGGCATGAGCAACCCGCTTGCCAGCGCCAGAGAACCAACGAATTCGAGTCAGTGCGCTGACGCGCCACCCGCGTGACGAGAGTCACGGTCGACTCTCGATCGACCCACCCACATGGGGCTCAATGGGGAATCAGCGACTTGGCGCGAGGGTGAGCGGTGACCCTGACCCGGGGTGGCTGACTCACCCGCTGCGAGGTCGCGAGTTTGCACAGCTTCTCCCCGAGATGGGCCAGCCAGCGATCATTCTGCCGCTCGCCCCGCCTGAGCGCGGTGAGGCCTTCCGTGCCTTCGCCGATGCGATGCCGGTGGGGCTCGAGTGGCTCGACGGGAACGGGGTGATCCTCGAGCGCAACCGCCTTGCTGAAGAGCTGTTCTCCTCGCCAGCCGCGCCCCTCATCGAAGCCGCCGTCACCTCTCTGCTCGCCGAAGCGAAGGCGAAGGTCGCGTGTGTGCAGACGTCGGTCGAGGTGTCCTCGTCGGAGCGGGTGCTCATCTCGATCGCTCCCGACCGTGGTGATGACGGGTGGATCGTCAGCTTCGATCGCAAGCGGCTCGAACGGGCGAAGGCCGAAGCGGGAGTGCTGCGCGCGGTGATTCGCGCCATGGCCTCGTCGGGCTCGAAGCGTGAAGCGATCAACCGCGCCATCGAGGTGGTGAGAGATCAGCTGCCGCTCTCGCGCATCGTCTGCTTCGAGCTCGCGGGAAACGATCTGCGCTGTGAAGGATCGGCCGGCCTGCGCCCCGAAGAGCGTGAGGTCGTCGTTCCCCTCGGCCGCAAAGACTGTCTGATGAATGTGGCGTGGGCTCAGCACCGGCAGGTTCATGTCGCCGAGCTCGGCCGGTCGACGCTGAAGCTGCCCTTCGAGAGCGAAGACTCGTCGTCGGTGCTGGTCTTCCCGACGGGCGCGAGGACGCCGCGCGGGCTGCTCTGTGTGGTGGCGCCTCCCGCGAGCCTGAGTGAGGGCTCGATTCGCATCATTCAGGGGCTCGCCGACGCGATCGGTGCGGTCACTGACGTGTCGGTGATCGAGGCGTCTGCGGCGCGCGCGATGGAGGTGGCCACGCAGCGTGATCGCCTCGCCACCATCGGCCAGCTGGTCGCCGGCGTCGCCCACGAGATCAACAACCCGCTCGCGTTCCTGAAGTCGAACCTGCACTCGCTCAAGAGCGAGATCGCCGAGCTGCGCGAGTCGAAGGTGGCGTTGCCCACGTCGGCGGGTGAGCTCGAAGAGATCGTCAGCGAGTCGATCGAAGGGGTCTCGCGCATCGAGACGATCGTGCAGGCGCTCAAGGGCACTGCGCGGCGTCGCGACGAGAAGGTGCGCTTCGATTGCTCACGCGCGATTCAAGAGGCGATCACGATCTTCCGCGGCGCCAAGAAGAGCGAGTGCGAGATCGTCGCCGCCATTCCGCTGCTGCCCGAGGTGATCGGGTCTCCCTCGGCCATGGGTCAGGTGATCTTGAACCTGATGCAGAACGCCCTCGACTCGATGACGGGGCGCGATCGCAAGGAGCGGAAGGTCGAGGTGCGCGGCTGCGTCGAAGACAAACGCCTGCGCATCACCGTGCGCGACCACGGCACCGGTATACCCGTCGACGTGCAGAAGCGCATGTGGGACGCGTTCTACACGACGAAAGACGTCGGCAAGGGCACCGGCCTGGGCCTGTCGATCTGCAAGGAGATCGTCGAAGAGATGGGCGGGTGGATCGAGTTCGAGACCGGCCCCGACGGCACCGCGTTTCATCTGCTGCTGCCCGAAGCGGGAGATTGATCAGCCGCGCCGCGCGAGCAGCACCGCCAACAGACCGAACACGAACGCGAGTCCACCGGCGACCATCGCCGCCAGCATCGCGAGCCCACCGAGCGGGTTGTCATCGCCAGGGCTCTTGGTGACGCGCCACCAGACGTAGCCGCACAGCGCTGCGATCGCGGTGAAGACGAGGGCGATGAGGCCCAGCACGATCGAGGCGGTCGGCATCAGCCCAGCCTCGGCAGCGGCGCGAGCATGCGGGTGATGAACGGCAGGTGTGGCGCCACCTGCGCGCGGCCCCACTGAATCGCGTCGAGCAATTCGTCGACTCGCGGTACCACCGACAACGCGTTGAGCGTGCGCTTGAAGTCGTGCGTGAGGTGCGCCCACGGTCGCGAGCGCGCCACGTTCAGCTCGGCGATGCGCTGCAGTGGAATCCACAACGGGGTCGACAGCTTCGTCGCGAAGCCGTTGAGCGCGAAGATGAAGGCGTTTCGGGTGCCAATCTCGCCCTTGTGCACCGCCCGCCACGCGGCCTTCGACGGCACGTTGTCGACGAGCCCTCCGTCGACGAGGCGGAAGATGTGCCGGCTGGCGAACATGTCACCCAGCATCGAGTGCATGCGCGGGTCGGAGCGCAGCACGTCGTAGTGAATGATGCCGGGCAGGGCGCTCGAGAACCCCGCGGCGTCGACGGCATCGAACGTCTCGGTGCCTTCGTCGGCTCCCAGCGTGATGCGCGTGAGGATCTCGGGGTGCGTCGCGAACTCCCAGAGCGCGGCGATCCACTGCGGTAGCACGAGCGGGTTCAGCAGCCGCTTCGGAGACGCCGCGGTGAGGCGCTCGTAGAACTCGAGCGGGTGCGGCAGCTTTCCCTGGCGAATGCCCGACACGGTGATGAGCGTCTTGATGGGCAGCTGCGCCAGCGTGAGCGCTTCTCCACCGCGCGTATCGACGCCGAACCAGCGGCCGATGCCCGAGCGCAGAAACAGCCGCAGCGCCGCCGGCACGCCGTACTTGTTCTCGGTCGACACCGCGCGGAACAGCCGACGCCACGAGAGCGTGCGCACGATGTTGACGACCTCGTCCTGCTCGAAGCGGCGCATGCGCGAGCGGAACAGCCCCAGGATCGCGCCCATCGACGTGCCCGACAGCAGCTTCGGCGCCAGCCCGTACTCGTCGAGCAGCGCCATCACGCCGAGGTACACGTACGCGGTGCCGCCGCCGCCACCGAGCACCAGCACGAGCGACTTGTTGCGAATCTCGTGATCGACCGCCTCGGCCGACAGCCGGCCCTTGAAACGCTGCACGAGCGAGTCGCGGGTGTTGATCGTTCGCTCCTTCAGGTCTCGCAGGTGGGGCAGCAGCTCGGCGCGTTGGATCTTGCCGCTCTTCGGCAGCAGCACCGGCGTCAGCCGTCGTGACAGCTCTTCGCGAAATGGCGTGAGCGCTGCTCCGACTCCGAGATCGCGCCCCGCCTGATTGACCTTGTAGAGCCGCGCCAGCGAGAGCGCCGTTCGCAGCACCGCCTCTTCGTGCGCCGACACGAGCGACGGGTTCTCGAGCGCCCCACGCACCAGCGCCGACTCGAGCTCCTCGAGCGGGCGGATGATCTCGAACCGCTCACGCAACCGCATGGCTCAGCGCTTCGACTTCCCAAGCAGCCGCAGCTCGCGCAGGGCCTCGGTGCAGTCGGGGTTCGCCTGAATGGCCTTCTCGAACTGCTTCTCGGCCTTGTCGGGTCGGCCCGTGGCTTTGTGCATGTACCCGAGGAACAGGTAGCTCTTGTCGAGCTTGGGGTTGAGCGTGATCGCCTTCTCGATGTCGACCATCGACTCTTCCACCGTCGCCGGGTTCATCTGGAAGCGCGCCCAGCCCAGCCACGCGAAGAACTCGCCTTCGTCGCCATAGAGCGAGACCGCCTCTTTGAAGGCCTGCACGGCCTCGGCGAACTGGCGTTGGCGCATGAACTCTTCGCCCCGCTGGAACTTGCCCTCGGCCGCGAGGATCTTGCCGACGTCATCGCCCATGTCGCGCTTGACGCCCTTCTTGAGCTCCGCGAGGTAGCGCTCCTTCTCGGTCGGGTCGGTGAGCGTGTCGTGCGCGCTCGAGATGAGATCGTAGAGCTGCTGGGCGAGCTCTCTCACCTCGGCCGACTTCGACATGGCGTGCTTGTCGGGGTGGTACTCCTTGGCGAGCGCGAAATAGGCGCGCTTCACGTCTTCGCGGCTGGCGTTGCGCTTGATGCCCAGCACTTCGAAGTAGTCGAGCTTGCGCATCGCGCTCACCTTCGCGGCCAGGCGCTCGCGGTGATCGCGCTCTTCGTTCGAGAGGCGCGGCATGCTGACGACCTCTGACAGCTCGGGCAGCAGCGAGCCCGACTTCGGCGGCGGCGGAGGCGCTTCGTCCTTCTTGCCCTTCTTCGGCTTGGCGGGCGGCGTGGTGTCGGGCGGAGGAGGCGGCGGCACGGGCTCGGGAGCGACGGGCGCACGGGCGAGCTCGGCGTGATCCCACGGCAGGTCGAGCAGATCGCCCTTCGGCGGAGGCGGCGGCGCGCGCTGGGGCAGGGGAGGCGGCAGCGGCGGAGGAAGCGGCGGCGGCAGCACGGGGCTCGCCTTCGGCATCGGCGGCGGCTCGGGGTGCAGATCAGCTGCGATCTTCGCGATCGACACCTTCGGCTTGCCCGCTGCCGGCGTGGGCTTGAGCGACAGCATCTGCGCGCAGGTGAGCGCGAAGATCAGCTTGTCGGTCTCGACGGGCGACATCACGTTGAGCGCCCGCAGCGTGGCGACCGTCTTGTGGCCATCGGCCACCAGCGCGATCTCCTTCTCTTCGTCGGACAAGCCGGCGTCCTGCAGGGCGTAGAGCGGCTCGTCGCTCGGGTGCACGTAGAGCTGCGAGACCTCTCCGAGCACGCGCGACAGGCGCTTCTCGTCGTACGTGCGGCGAACGCCCTCGACGATCAGCTGCGCCGTCGTCATGCCGAGGCCGACGGGCTCGGGTGGCTGCGCGACGCCCGGCTTGAACTGGTACAGGCCGTCGTCCCAGCGGAAGGCGTCGTACAGCTTCTCCTGCATCTGCTGGGTGAGGGCGTACGAGAGGTTGTGCGGGCTGATGCAGCCCATCTCGATCAGCACCGTGCCCTGCATGCGCTTCGTCGCCTTCATGCGCTTGAGCGACTCTTCGCACTCGGCCTCGGTGATCATGCGCTCGCGCACGAGAATTCGACCGAGCGCCTCGACGAGCAGGTTCGACTTCACGAGCTCGGGCACGCCGTCACGCAGGTAGACGATCTTCTTCACCTTCGCGCGGCCCGCCAGCAGGGCTCCGGTGGCGCGCCAGCGGTAGAGCTCGGCGAGCACCTTCGCGAACGGCGCCTGGGCGAAGTCTCCTTTGATCACGGGCCCAGACGGCTTGCTCGTCTGCACCTGCTTGGCCTGCACCTCGACCTCTTCGGCCTCTTCGCGCTGCAGATCGTCGGCGTAGAACTCGCCCGTCGCCTCGTCCTCTTCGATGGGCGGCGGTGGTGGCTTCGCGGCCAGCGGCCTCGGGTAGCGGTCGCCCAGCGCCTCTCTGATCGTTCCGGCGAGCTTCTCGAGATCGATCGGCTTCTCGAGGAACGCCACCGCGCCGTGCTTCTGCACCGCCTCGCGCTGGTGAATCGCGTTCTTGTAGACGCCCGAGATCATCACGATGGGCGTGCGCTTCCCGCGTGGCATCGCCTTCAGCTGCTTGGCGACCTCGTAGCCGTTGAGCGCCGGAAGCAGAATGTCGAGGATCACGAGATCGAAGGACTTCTTCTCGAAGGTCTTCACAGCCCATTCGCCGTCACGCTCGACGGTCACCACGAAGCCCTTCTTGGTGAGAGCGTCGGCGAGGAAGCGCTGGGTCGACCGATCATCGTCGACGATGAGAACGTTGACGGGAGCAGGAGGCAAAGTGAGCGCACACTACCCAAAGGTGGGACAGATGGGGGCCCGATGACGACACCGAGAATTCGCGCGACTCCCGCTCGTCAGCCGCGTGCTAGGAGCCCAAGTCGTCGTCCTTTTTCGAGGTGAAACCCCATGAAGAAGCTCGTGATGCTGGTCACGTTGTCGCTGTCGTCCCTGGTGTTGGCCGAGGAGGCCGCTGCTCCCGACGCTGAGTCCGCCGAGGTGAAGGGCGCGAAGGAGCTCACCACCAAGTACCTCACCGCGCTCAAGGCCAAGAAGTGGGCCGACGCGAAGAAGCTGCTGCACCCGAAGACGCTCGAGTCGATCGCCGAGCGCAAGAAGCGCATGGGCAAAGAGGATCACCCGATGGCGCCCTGGTACCACGAGAAAGTCGACTACTACCTGAAGGACTTCAAGGTCGGCGACGCGCGCCAGGGCCCCACCGAGTCGACCGTGATCGTGAAGGTGAAAGAAGACAACTTCCAGGTCGAGGACAAGGGCATCGCCGAGGGCGAAGACGGCACGTACCTGGTCGGGAAGAAGGACGGGAAGTGGTACCTCGTCGACAAGAAGCGCGGCGAGGACTTCACCAACGACTCGATCAAGATTGGCTACAAGGGCTGGTTCGACAAGATCGAGAAGAAGGAAGAACCAGCCCCTGCAGAGTGAGTCACCGTCAGCGGGTCTTCACGATCCCGACTGCCGCAGTGCCCGCGATGATGGCGGAGCCCGAGAACAAGTTGTCTGACTTGGGCCCGCCCGTCTTCGCTGACTGGAAGAGGATGATGTAGTTCTTGTTGGGCTCGGGGAACGCCGTCCCCGGAATCGTCACGGACTGCGCGCGATACTCGGTCTGCAGCCCAACGGTGTCGGCCACGAGCTTGAGGAACTGCAGCGGCGTCGTCGGCACGTTCGTGTACGTCGGCATCGGCGACTGTTTGCCGGTCGCGTCGATGGGGAAGACGTTCACGAAGCCGAGGTTCAGCCGGCCGCCCGGCGCGGGCTCGGGGCGCACGAAGGTGAGCTGCTGGTTCGCGGGCTGATCGATGAAGCCCCGCTGGCTCTCGAACGCGAGAATGCGCTCCTCGGGCGGCACCTGCGCAACCTCGGCGACATAGGTCTCTCCGGCCGACACCACGCTGAACTGGTACGTCGCGTTGCTCGCGTAGCGGAAGCCGGCGTCATCGCCGCTGAGCAGGTAGTTGCCGCTGCCCTGCTCGTTGAGTGTGTACGTCGCGCCGCCGACCTGCTGGAGCGTCACCTTCGCGCCGCCAACGCCCATCGGAGGCGCGTCGAGGCTCTCTCCCTGACGCTGCCCGAAGAAGACGAGCACCACGTTCTGCGCAGGAATCGGAAGGCCCGCGTCCGAGAGATCGATGGGGAGGCCACCGTCGATGATGATGCCGCCCGCGTCGAGCGAAGGAATGCTGGCGTCGAGGCCGGCGATGGCTTCGGGCTTGATGGTGACGGCTGGCGTGGCGAGCAGGGTGGCGACGACGACGCTGCGCGCGCTGATCTGATTGGCCGTCTTCTGCAGGTCGCAGGCAACCGCGACCATGGTGACCACCGCGGCGAGCGCGACGACCTTGAGCATCTTCGGAGCGATCTTCATGGCGCCAGCATAGTCTCCCCGCGGCCGTGTCTACGAACCCTCTTCAGTCCGCCGGGCTCCGCTTCGTGCGCAAGTTCGGAGTGGCCTTCTTCTGGGCCACGGTGTTCGGGCTGCTGTTCGGTGGCGCGTCGTTCTTCCGCATCGAGCGGCAGGACTTCACGGGAGATCTCCGCTGGCACGTTCAGCTTCGGCTGCTGCTCGAGCGCGTGGAGTGGCTCACCTACGACTGGCGCGCGCGGCAGCTGGGTGAGGCGTCGCAGCGCAGTGATGAGGTGGTGATCGTCAGCGTCGACGACGAGACGATCGCGAATGCGCGCGAGACCGAGCACCCCGAGTGGGCCATGCGCCCGTGGCCGCGAGAACTCACCGGCCGTGTCGCCGCGCAGGTGCTCGACGAAGGCGCCGCGCTGGTGATCGTCGATCAGTCGTTCCGCGACGTCTCGCCGCGCACCTGCTCGCCCTGCAAAGGAGAGCGGCTGCAGTCAGACGACGAGAAGCTCGCGGCGCTGCTCGAGCCCCGCGACGGCAAGGTGGTGCTGACGTGGAGCTTCTCGAACGATCGCGGCCGGCCGGGAGAGCGCCCGCTCACACCAATCATGGTGCGGCTCGGTGAGTTCGACACCACCCGCGAGGCGTTCGCGATGGTGCGTGAGGGCCTCAGCCGCAAGGCGCCCGTGACGTACCTCATCTCTGACGGCAAGCCGGTGATCTGGGCCGGGGCTGCGTCAGAGGCGAAGGCGAAGGAACTCGCGCAAGCGCTGAACGTGAAGACGGTGCAGACCCGTCAGCGCGTGCCCTCCGATGACGAGCACGACGTCGATGAGGCGTGGCTCACCCAGCGCATCGCCGAGGTCGAGGTCGAAGGCGTCGATCCCTCGCGGCTCGTGCGCGCGCGGTCGATCGAAGCGCCCGTCGCGCCGCTGCTGTTGTGGGGCGCTCCTGCTGGAGCCTCGACGTTGCTCGAAGATCCCGATCGTCGCGTTCGCGCGGTGCCGTTGCTGGTCGGCGGTGAGATCGATGGAACGCCGAAGGCACTGGCCTCGGCGCCGCTGCTCGCGGTGATGGCGCTGCTGGGCTCGCGCTCACTCGAATACCGCGACGGTCGCCTGCGCATCGGCGGGCGCTTCGACGTTCCGATGGATCCCGATGGGTTTGGCGCGCTCCGGTGGGACGCGTCGGAGCCTGGCCGCGGTGGCCGTGGCACCGTGAAGCGCACGGTGGCCGCGTGGCGACTGCTGCAGAACGCCGAAGACGACTCGGCCGCGCGTGGCGTTCGCCACTACGACAACGATCTCGCCGGTCGAGTCGTCATCCTCTCCGATGAACGCGCGATGGGTGCGGCGACGGTGCCCACGTCGATTGGCGAGCTCGGCCACGCTGCGGTGATGGCGCAGGCTGTCGTCGGCTTGCTGCACTCGACGGGCATCGTGCGAGCGCCGCCGCTCTCAGACTTCTGGCTCACCATCGCCTTTGCCTTCATGGGCGCCGTGCTGGCCGTCGTGTGGTCGACCCTGGCCCGCAACCCGGGCTGGCTCGCGTGGGTGTTCACGATTGCCGGAGTCACTGCGCTCCACGCGCTCGCGGCCCGGCAGTTGTTCGTCGCCGAGCAGCGGTGGGTCGCGATGGCGGCTCCGCTCTTTGCGTGCGGTCTCACCTTCCTCGCAGCCCAGGGCTACGCGCGCACCATCGAGAAGGGCCTGAGGGACTTCATCGGCCGTGCGCTCGGCGGCGCCGTGAAGGCCGACGTCTTCGCGCGGGTGGAGCGCGATCTCGCCCTGATGCGGCCCGAGCGGCGCCCGCTCACCGTCTACTTCTCCGACATCGAAGGCTTCACCGCCGTCGCGCAAGAGAAGGACCCCGCCGAGGTCGTGAAGGTGCTGCAGACGTACCTGAACGACATGACGAACGTGGTGATCGAGTCGGGTGGCCACGTCGACAAGTACCTGGGCGATGGGTTGATGGCCTTCTGGGGCGCGCCAGTCGCGCTGCCCGATCAAGTCGCCGTCGCGTGTGAGGCTGCCCTCGCGATGCAGGAGGAGTTCGAGAAGAGCCGGCCTGCGCTCGAGAAGACGTGCGGCCGGTCGCTCGTGCTCCGCGCGGGCCTCGAGACTGGCCCCACCGTCGTCGGCGAGATGGGGACCCAGCATCGGGTGAACTACACGGTGATGGGAGAACCGGTCGCCACTGCGTTCAGGCTCGAGGCGATCGCCAAGCGGTATGGCTCGCGCGTGCTCGTCGCCCGACCCGTGGTGGATGATGTCGGCGACCGGTTTCTCTTCCGCACGGTCGACAGGGTCGAGGTCGGCCGCCTCGCAGAGCCGCTCGAGGTGTTCGAGTTGATGGGCCGCGCGGCCGATCGCGAGAAGCTGGGGCCGAGGCTCGAGAAGCACGAGGCGGCGATGAAAGCGTGGCGCGAGCGGCGGTTCGCAGAGGCGCTCGAGGGCTTCAAGGCGCTCGCAGCCGAGACCGATGATCCGCTCATCGATCGCTACGTCGCTCGCTGTGAGGTGTACCTCGCGACGCCACCGCCCGAGAGCTGGAGCGGCGTCTACGATCGCGACGAGTAGGCATCGTCGATGCTCACGCTGCCGCCTGCGCTGCCTCACACACCCATGGCAGCGCGCATCGCGCGGGGGCCGGGCACGGTCGGGGCTCCACGGGCGAGCACCTTCAAGATGTCCCAGCTGGTGAGGCGCCCTGCGTAGAACCGGCCGATCAACGCCTCGTCGTGTTTGTAGAACGACTCGAAGATGCGCACGCGCTCGTCGGGCACTGCGCCCCGGAAGAGCATTCGATTGAGCAAGCGGAAGAATGACTGCGACGCCCAGTGCTCTTTCGCGAGCTCGTTCAGCCACGGCGTGAGCGTCGCGGCCTCGAACGATTTCCGGGCAGCCACGAGCTCGGCCAGCTCGACCGCGAAGGGCAGCGAGTAGCCGGTGGTCGCGTGAAAGAAGCCTCCGGCCACACCGAGCGTCGGGCGATCGATCGCAGGTGCGTCACCAGACAACGGAATCGGCAGCGCCGCGCTCTCCTCACGGATCACCGACTTCACCGTGAGCCCGCGCTGGCCCAGGTACTGATGCACGCGCGCGCGGAGGACTGGCGGATCGATCTGCGCGTCATCGCCATAGTACGTGTCTTCGACGAGCACGCGGCGCTCGTCCCACGGGAGCAGGTAGACGAAGCGAAACGCGCCGTGCTGATCGACACGCCCATCCATCAACAGCGGCACCTCGAGCCCGTGCGGCGACTCGAGCTCGACGTCCATGCCGAGGAACTTCTGGTAGCCGCACGGCCACGACGGTGTGCTCGAGAAGCCACGACCGTCGATCACCGCCTTCGCTTCGAGCGTCTCGCCGGTGGACAAGGTCACGGTCGTCGCCGTCTGCGCCATCACCTTCGTCTTGAGGCGCACGCGATCTTTGAGCTGCTCCATCAACTTCCAGTGGAACTCTTCGCTGCGAATCGAGTGGTAGCCACCGCCGATGCGGCGATCGCCAGTCTTGAAGATCACGTCGTGGGCGGGCCAGCTCTTCGACCCGAGCACCCACAGCCAGTCGAGCTGCTGCTTGGTGACGTCGGTGCCGTGGTAGCTCCACGTGTGGTTTCCGCCGATCGTCGGGCCCGCCTCGAGCAACACGAAGGCGACGTCAGGGCGGGTCTGCAGCAACCGCCACGCGAGCAGGCCGTTGGCCAGGCCTCCGCCAACGAGGATCAGATCGAGCACGGGCGCTGTGTAAGCACGACCGCCTCACATCTCCACGAGAAGTATCAGTGGCTTGGCCGGAAGTTCGTGAGGGGTCGTCAGGGAATCAGAAGGTGTGTCGACGGGTTGAAGAAGTGTGAAGCCAGCCGCCCGAAGAGAAACCAAACCCCCACGTCGAGCATTTCACCTGTCGAAGCAGACGGGTCGAGGGTCAGGGCGGGCGGCGGCGGCGGTCCTTGCCGAAGAGGCAGGGTG
>JBEOKA010000181.1:0-16560 GCA_040275325.1 Myxococcaceae bacterium
GTGCGCGGGTTCGAGGTGAGCCGCCAGACGTTTCGCTGTGCGCCGCCGCCGGTGCGCCTCACGCAGCAGAGCGACGCGTGGCGCTTTGGGCTGACGGCAAAGTGACGCGCGACAAGCAGCATCGAACTGTGACGCACCAGACGCGGGCGCGGTGGTAGGCCTGCACCATGCTCCGCGTCGTCGCCGCCGTTCTCTTGGTCAGCTCGCTCTCAGTCGCCGCGCCGAAGAAGAAGCCGAAGGCCCCGCCGCCGCCTCCACCACCGCCGCCGACGAGCCCGATGCCGAAGGTGCAGGAGAACCTGAGCGAGAAGGTGCTCGAGGTGTGGGCCGGCGCGACGAAGGTACAGGCGTGGAGAGTGGCCTCGACCCAGGGCCTGCGCCCCGACCCCGCCAAGGCCATCGGCAGCGACTGGGTGCGCGAGGTGCCCGGCAAGGAGCTGGGCGCCGCCGAGCTCGCGACCCTGCGCGGCGTGCTCTACGACGAGAAGACGTACCGCTTCGAGCAGGACGTCTCGAAGTGCAACTTCATGCCTGACGTCTCGTTTCAGGCCGTCGCCGGCGTCGACACCATCGAGGGCGTGGTGAGCTTCAAGTGCAGCCAGGTGGTGTTCATGCTCGGCAAACCGGGCGGGCGGTGGTTGCCGTCGGGCTCGTTCGACATCAAACCCGCGCGCGCGAAGCTGCTCGAGCTCGCGAAGGCGATGATGGACAAGGACGCGCCGACGCAGAACCTGAAGTGAAGTTCAGGGGCAGGGCACGTCGAGACGGGCAGTCTCTCCAGTTCTGGTGAACACGTAGAGCGAAGGCGCGACCGCGTGAAGTGAGCCGCCGAGCAGGTCGCTGAAGGTGGGCGGCAGCGGCACGCGCTCCCAGCTGCCGACGGGCGAACCCGCCATCGTCGTCACCCGGAAGAGGCCGACGGGGCTGAGCGCGAACTGGTGCGTGCAGACCTGGCCGAACGTCACCGCCCCACCTGGCAACGGTTCAGCGATGCGCACGCTGCTGGGCATCGAGACGATGGTGCCATCGCTCATGCCGATGCGGGCACGCGTGCCTTCGAACCACGTGGCGATGGGGTTGAGGTTTGCGGGCAGCGGCACGGCCTGCAGGCTCCAGCGCGTCGGCGACTCGGCCGTCACTCTCGTCACGCCGCCGACGGTCAGGCCATAGCCTTCGAGCCACACGCCTGCATCTGGGCGTTGCTCGAGGGGAAACGCGAGGTCGGTGAAGGCCGAGGTGCTCACCGCGCGCGATGACAGCAGAACGAAGGGCACCTGCCGATTGAGTGCGGCGTCGACCTCGGCCGCGAGCAGGGTGCCTGCCGACGAGACGATGGCGACCGAAGCCCCCGTCGCCGCGCGAGCGCGACGCACGAGCGGCGTGCCCTGGAGCGGAGAGGCCGGCAGGGCAAAGGTGTACGCGTCGGCCAGGGTAGGCCCCTGCGCGAGCGTCGTGAGGTTCCCGCTGCTGATGACCCACGACGGCTCGTTGCGCGCGACCGCAGAGACCGTCGTCGACGAGAACGACAGCAGGCCGAAGCGGGTGACGGGCACCGCCGTGACGCCCTGGCCGATGACGAGCACCTCTCGCGGGTTGGTGCCGACCTGGGCGACGCCGGTCGCCGCGCGGTCGAACGAGAGCGCTGCCGCGTTCGAGACGCTGTCTCCGAACCAGAGCTGGCCAGCGGGCCCGGTGACGAGGAAGCGGCCCAGCGTCACCTGCTCGGCGCCCTCGAGGCCCTGGGCGCCGAAGATGCTGGTGGACCCGACGAGCGGCCGTCGGTCGCAGGCGGTCGACGTCAACGCGCGGCGACTGAGCCGGAAGAAGGTGGGCAGCCCGCCGTCACTGGTGCCGCAGCGCACCTCGAGCTCGGGCGTCGTGCCGGTGTTGGGCGCGATGGGCACGACCTCTTCGAGCACCCCGACGGGGCACGCGTCGCAGGGCCCCAGCTCGACCGAGAAGGGAATGGCGTCGCCCGGCGTGCAGGGTTGCTCGAGAATCGAGGTGCAATACGAGTCGAAGTTGCCGGTGCCCCGCGTCAGCATCGGCGTGAGGCTCCACACGGCCACCTGGGTCGGGCCGCCATCGCGAGGCACGGCGCGCACCGTCACGTGGGTGGGGCTCGCCGAGGCCAGCCCGGTCACCTTCAGGCCCACCGGCGCGCAGGTGTCGTTGCCGAACTGAGGCGTGTGCACCTGCTCGAAGTTCCAGCTGTTGTCGGTCATGAACTGCCGCGCCCACACGCCGGCTTCGTCGAGCGCGAGCACGCACTCGAGGCCGCCGTCACGCGTGGTGACGTCCACGAGGTCGTGAATGCGGTTGTTCGGCCTCAGCATCGACGAGGGGTAGTGGTAGTTGAGGGCCGCGCCCGGGCCGTCGAAGATCAGGAAGCCGGCGGCCGGCGAGTCTGAGAAGCCCACCATGGGAGGCAGCAGACCGCGGTCGGCGACGCCGTGACGAAGTGTCGTCACGGGCACTGGCAGGTCGAAGTTCCCGGCTTCGTTGCGCACACGACGCGAGGTGAAGCCACCATCGGCTCCCAGCAGGAAGGCCGTCACGCCGCCGTCGGCGTGGCCCTGGTAGACGCGGTTGGCGATGACCTCGACGAAGCGGCTGAACTGCAGGTCGAGGGAGCGTGGGCTCTGCACCAGCAACGGGCCGCCGCTCGAGGGGCCGAGGTCGATGGCGTCGATGGCGCCGCGCGCGGTGTCGACGACGAGCACCTCGAGGCGTCCGTCGCGCTCGAGCGCGAAGTAGGGCGGAGGCGCGAGCGGAGAAGGCACCGAGACCGCGGCGCGAGAGATGGGGTTGGTGTCGACGGGGTTGATGCGGTCGGCGCCCGCGTCGAACGGGCTGGTCGGCAGCAGCGCGTCTTCTCGTGGGTTCGTGCACAAGGCGCGTGAGTCGCAGCGCCAGGCGTCGAGGCAGTCCTGGTCTGAGTTGCAGGCCCAGGCCTGTGGGTTTCCGGGGTCGTGGCATTCACGCTGCAGCCGATTCGAGGCGAGCCCACAGCTCCAGTTGGCGACGCAGTCGGCGTCGACGAGGCAGGCGAACTCGCGCGGCATGTTCGGGTCATGGCACTCGCGGCCGTTGCGGGTGTCGTTGAGCCCGCATTGCCAGCCGGCGAGACAGTCGGTCGGCTGCTCACACGCGAAGCTGCGGGGCCTGTTCGGGTCGTGACACTCGCGCGCGGTGCGGGTGTCGTTGAGGCCGCAGCGAAAGCCGCCGACACAATCGGAGTCGCGCTCGCAGGCGAAGCTGCGCGGCATGTTCGGGTCATGGCACTCGCGCCCGGTGCGAAGGTCGTTGAGCCCGCACTGCCAACCGCCGAGGCAGTCGTCGTTCGACAGGCACACCCACGCCTGAGGGTTCATCGGGTCGTGACACTCTCGCCCGCCCGTCGAAGCGACCCCGCACTGCCAGCCACCGACACAGTCGCTCGTCGCTTCACACGGCCAGGCCTTCGGCTTCATCGGGTCATGGCAGCGGCGCAGGCGGGCGGTGTCGAGCCCACACGTCCAGCTGCCGGAGCAGTCTGCGTTCGTGAGACACCGGTGGTCTTGTGGCGCGCTCGGGTCGTGGCACTCGCGTGAGACGCCGTCGGTGGCGATGCCGCACTGCCAGCCGCTCTCGCAGTCGGTGGCGTCGGCGCACTTCCACCACACCGAGGTCTCTCCGACGTCGTGGCAGTAGCCCTCGAGCCCGCAGCGGCTGGTGCCGGGGCATTGTTCGCTGCCAGAAGAACGGTCTCCGCTCGGGTCGCAGGCGTAGCGGCCCTGCGGAACCTCGAGCGGTTTGCAGCCAGCGACCAGGAGGAGGACGAGCAGCGCGCGCTTCATGGCATCACTCCCACGATGGCGGCGCCGGTGAGGGTGGGCACGAGCGACACGCGCACGCCGGGTTGGGGCGCGTCGGGCGGCATGAAGAAGACGCCGAGGCCGATGAGCGTGGCGCCAGCGAGCAGCGCCGAGAGCGCGATGGTCTTCTGCAGCGCCGTCTCGTTGAAGCGCGCGCGATACGTCTCGGCAGGAGACAGCACGCTCGGGTTGTTGTCGTCGGCCGAGAGCGCGCCGGTGGTGGCCGACTCGGTGTTGAGCGCGATGAGGCCGAGCACGCCGCCGCCGACGAACGAGAGGCCGCCGACCGAGATGAGGGTGATGGGGAGCGCGCGTGAGGGCGGGGGAGGCAGTGGTGTGCCGCACGCCTCGGCGACCGCGTAGGGAATGAGGGAGCGCAGGCCTTCGAAGTCGCGGGCGATCTTCGTCGAGCGGCCCAGCGTGCGCGCCTTCTGTGAGTCGACGACCTGCAGGTTGAGCTGGAAGATGCCCTCGAGCTTCGTGAGGGAGCCGCTCATCACGTACGGCGCGCCGAGGGCCGAGGCGATCTCGGTCATGCAGGAGTCGTCACCGCAGCCGAGCAGCTGTCGTTGGCGCTCGACGCCGAGCAGCGTGGCGATTTCACCGGCCGAGATGGGCTCGAAGTAGCCGCGCGAGGCGACCTCGGCGGTGACGGACTCTCCGATGGCCTCGGCGACCCTGGGGTCGACTTCACCAGCGCTCGAGAGACCCGTCACGGCGATGCGGGTCTTCGCAGGCGTGGAGGCGAGCGCGAGGCACAACGCGACAGTGTTCAGCATGCTCGGGTTCTACCTGCACACGACTGCGTTTGGGCTCCGTCAGACGTCAGCGCAAATGTGCGGCAATCATGAAGAGGCCGTGAAGCAGTCTGGCTCGGTCGCAGGTTGAGTGAGCGCCATGCGCATCGTCCTCTTCGGTCTCGTCGTCCTCATGTCGTGCAGTCGGGAGCCTTCTGCTCGTCGCCTCATCCACACGGCGTCGCTCTCGGGGGAAGTGGAGGCGTTGAGTGAAGTCGAGCCGAAGGTGCGCGCGGTGGCGGAAGCGCTGGGCGGGTTCGTGAGTGACTCCACCTCGACGGATGACGAACTCGCGGTGACGGTGCGCGTGCCCGACGCGAAGCTGGCCGAGGCGATGGAGCGCCTCTCAGCCCTGAGCACCCAGGTCACCGCGAGGCGGGTCTCAGCGGAAGACGTGACGACGGAGTTCGTGGATCTGGAGAGTCAGCAGAAGAACCTGACCGCGGCGCGGGAGCGGTTGGTGGAGTTGCTGGGCCGCGCGGCGAACGCGACCGAGGCGCTCGAGGTGAATCGGGCGCTCACCGAGGTGCAGGGACAGCTGGAGCAGGTGCAGGGTCGACTGACCGCGATGGACTCGAAGCTGAAGCTGGCGACGGTGGCGGTGTCGTTCACGTCCGTTGGTGCCTGGCGTCCGCTCGAGGTGGCTCACAATTCTGTGGCAGCATTGGCGCTTCTGTTGAGGGGTATTGCAAATATTGCCATCGTCGTATTGGTCTTTGCGCCGCTCTGGGCGCCAGTGCTGTTCTTGATTCGCCGCCGGGCGCGCGCGGCCTGAGACCTACTTGCGGTCGGCGAACGACTTGGGTGGTGACTCCCGCACCTCGAGGAAGGCGCGCTGCAAGGCTGGTGGATACCCCGAGACGTCGACCCGCTCACGCCACCAGAGCGCGTCGAAGGTGTGCTCGGGCAACTTCCCGGTCACGCACGCCTCACTCAGCCTTCGGGCGTGCCAGGTGACGTGCTGCGCGGCGAGCTCGACCAGGCCCTGCTCCAGACTCCATGTTGGCTCCCAGCCCATCGCCGCCCGCCTCGGCTCGAGGGCATCGAGCGCCACCAGCAGCGCCTGCGCCTCCTCGTTGCGGCCCTTCACCTGCAGCCACTCGAACCAGTACACGGGAAACCACCGCAGCGACGGCCCGCGGCGCGCTCCCGAGACACCCTCGTAGGTCGTCGCTCGCCGAAGCCCGGTCTGCCACCACGCCTCGCAACTCGAGCCCACCAGCACCTCGAGCACCTCGGGCGCCACGCTGACGTCACGCCGCAGCCGCTCGACCACTGCACCCTGAAACGTCTCGACGCTCGTCGGCAGACCCGTCTGCGCCCGGTTTGGAAGCGCGACCCGTTCGAGCGGCGCCTCATCGGAAACGGGAATCGGCCCGGTCGCGTACAGTTCTGGAACTGCAATCAACTGCAAGAGTCCGGGGTCGTCACTTCGATACACGACAAAATCGGAGTTCACCGTCACTGCGTCATGCAAATCGCAGCGCACGAGCTCGACCTCGCCCGACATCGTCCACACGCTTACCAGGCTTGCGTGCTTCTCGTGATACGCGAGCACCACCCGGTCGCCTTTCGTCCACGCCAGCCCGTACACCGTGCAACCGAAATAGGGGTTGTACGAAGGCAGCTCGGCCTCGACATGAACGGCTCCGCGCCACGCGACCTTGATGGTCAATGACGCATCGACGAACCCGCCGTTGTCCTCGCCAACCCGTCGCTCTTCGACCCAGGCCACGCGGCCATCGTCGCGTACTGCGCCGCCGTGCACCTCGGTGAAGGCGTCGGCCACATACGGCCCGTCGAGCGACAGCGCCCGGCCAATCGCCTCGAGGAGCGCCGTCACCGTCGCAGTCGCCTCGCCACCACCAGCAGCGCGAGCACCGACAGCTCCGGCAGCACCGCGCAGCTCGGCGTTGGCTCCACTGGCGTCGGCTTCATCGGCTCGACCGCCAGACCGCCATCGTCCGGCCCCTCGACATCGGTCACCACGCACGCGCCGCGCACGCACGCCTGCCCAGCCGCGCACAACGGGCCCTCGTCGATCATTCCGTCACAGTCGTCGTCGAGCAGGTTGCATCGCTCGGTCAACGGCCGCCCCGGCTGACACGACGCGACGTCGCAGGTGATGCCCAATGCCTCACACCAACCGGTGCCACAGCGCACGCGCACGTTCTCGTCGATGCGATTGTTGCAATCATCATCTTTGAGATTGCACACCTCCATCATGCCCGGTCGAATCTTTGCGTCGCCGTCGTCACAATCCGTGTCATTCGACGCCCGGCCCGACGCGGAGCAGCCCGTCGCCATCGTGCCGCGCTTGTCTCCGAAGCCGTCGCCATCGCGGTCTGGCCACGTCGCCACGTTCGACAACCCCTCGTCGACCATGCCGTCGCAGTCATCGTCCTTCGCGTTGCAGCGCTCCATGCCGCCGGGCACGACGGTGCCGTTGAAGTCGTCGCAGTCGCCGTCGGTCGCCGAGAAGCCCTGTGGCACCGAGCAGTCGAGCGTCGTGCCGTTCACCGAGCTGCCCACGCCGTCGCCGTCGAAGTCGCGGAAGTACCGCGTGCCCGCGCAGCCGAAGACGAGCTGCTTCGCCGCTTCACCCGTCGAGTCTCCGCCCGAGCGCTGGTCCGAGTTCCCCAGCACCGTGAACGCCGTGAGCTCGGCCGCGCCCGCGCCCGAGGGCGCCGTCCACCGCACCTGGAACGTCGCCTGCCCGCCAGACGTCGTCTTTGGCGTGGCCTGCACCACGTCTCCATTGAGCAACCGCGTGCCTTGCCCGCTCACGAGGGCGAAGGTGCCGCGCGTCGCCGTCAGGTACAGCCCGGCATTTCCACCCGCGCCTCGCGCCGCCACGGTCACTGTCACCGTGTCGCCCGGCATGAAGGTCGCGGGGCTCACGTCGATGGAGGTCGTGTGGCTGGCGGCGCCATGACACCCCTGACAGCCGCTCGCTGCGATACCACCGCTCCGCCCCCAGCTGTCGAAGGCGAACAGCGTCAGGCTGACGGCGAGGAGCACGTGCTTCACGAAGGAACGCAGCAAAGCCACAGGGGTGCTTGCCTGACAACTGGGCACATCAGGAGACACCCGTCACCCGCACCCGATGATCCGGGCCATCTCGTCGGAGCATGATACGTTTCTCACAGGCATGAGCGCGCTCGAGTTCGCATTGCCGGGGGCCCCCGAAGCACCTGGGTTTGGCTTCCCGTCCCCACGGTTCACCATCGGTTCTGGCCCGAACGTCGCCTTGCGGTTCGACGCCCGCCTGGTCCAGGCCGAACACGCAGAGGTCGCCCTCGACGCCAAGGGCGTTCCGTGGATTCGTGACCTCACCAATCAGGGGCTGCTGTGGGTGAACGGCACCCAGACGACCAAGTCGGCGCTCGCCGTTGGCGCGATGGTTCGCCTCGGCCGCCTCGACCTCGAGGTGCGCGCGGCCGGCAACAAAGAGCTGAACCTCGACTCCACCGCCAAGCGCCCGACGCCGTTCGCCACGCCGCCCGTCGACTCGACCTTCAAGCGGCCCACGCCGTTCCAGGCGCCTCCTGCCGTGCGCGCGAGCCAGGCCGGCAAGCTCAGCTCGCCGAAGCTGGCAGCGCTCTCGACCAACGCTCAAGAAGACCGCACCAGGCTCTCGGGCGCGTACGTTCCCGGCCAGGAGCAGCAGCAGTCACCCGACGACTCGACGCTCATGCGCACGGTGCTGCCTGAAGGCGCCGTCGTCGCCGACCGCTACCGCATCATCAAGAAGCTCGCCGCCGGCGGCATGGGCGAGGTCTACCAGGCCGAACACATCGAGCTGCACAAGCAGTTCGCCGTGAAGGTGATGCTGCCCGCGCTCTCGTCGGACCAGGAGTTCGTCAACCGGTTCAAGCGCGAAGCCATCTCGGCCAGCCGCATCGGTCAGCAGAACATCATCGACATCTCGGACTTCGGTCAGACCGACGACGGCCGCTTCTACTTCGTCATGGAGTTCCTCGACGGCGTCACCATCGCCAGTCTGCTCCATCGCCAGGGCGCGTTGCCCGTGCAGCGCATGGTGAACATCGCGCTGCAGACCGCGCGCGCGCTCGCCGCCGCCCACGCGCAGGGCATCGTTCACCGCGACATGAAGCCCGAGAACGTGATGGTGCTGCAGCGGCCTGGGCAGCCCGACTTCGTGAAGGTGCTCGACTTCGGCGTCGCGAAGGTCTCGACGGGCCCGGGGCAGGGCGGCCAGACGCAGCTCGGCATGGTCGTCGGCACCCCGCAGTACATGTCGCCCGAGCAGGCCATGGGCGTCGCGGTCGACTCGCGCACCGACACCTACGCGCTCGGCCTCATTCTGTACGAGATGCTCTCGGGCACGCCCACCTTCCACGGAGACACCGCGAGCATCTTGATGGTGAAGCAGGTCACTGAGCCCGCGCCGCCGTTCTCGCCCGAGCTGGCCCAATCGGTGCCCGCAGCGCTGCACGACCTCATCTTCCAGATGCTCGAGAAGGACCCGAACAGCCGCCCCGCCAACCTCGACAAGGTCGTCGAGTCGCTCGAGACGCTGCTCGCGCACCTGAAGGTCGGCGCCAAGCTGCCCAACGCCACCACCTCGGGTCGCTTCCCTGCGACCGCCACCCCGCACTCGCTCAGCCCCGTGCGCGTCACCTCGGCAGGCCTCGCGATGCCGACCGCGCCGGTGCCCGCGACGACGCAGACAGGCCTCTCCGAAGCCGAAGACACGTACACGAAGCCGACCAGCTCGAAGCTGCCAATGGTCATCGCGGGTGTCCTGGGGCTCGTGATTCTCGGCGGCGGTGGTTACGTGCTGTTCAAGCCCGGCCCTGAGCCCGTGACGCCCGTCGTCGTCGAGCCGCCACCGCCCGAGCCGAAGCTGGACAAGGTCGAGATTCCCCCGCCGCCGACGAAGGTCGAGCCGAAGGTGGTGAAGCTCACCATCGAGTCGAAGCCCGACGGTGCCGAGGTGTTCGAGAAGGAGATCTCGCTCGGCACCACCCCGCTCGTGCTGAGCCGTGAGGCGCAGAGCATCGTCGAGCTCAAGTTCGTGCTGAAGGGCTTCCAGGACCTGCAGCGCAAAGTCGCGATGCCCGTCGACGATGGAAGCCGCGTCTTCGAGCTCGAGAAGAAACGCACTGGCGGCCCGGCGCCGGTGAAGACGGGGGGCGGGGAGCTGAAAGATCCCTACGCGCCCACGGAAGACTTGAAGGACCCGTACCAGTAAATGAGCTGACGCCCCCAAGGGCGTTCGAGAGGAAGTTGCCATGTTCGCACACGCGCTCTGCGTGGCGCTCGTCGTCTCCGCGCCTGCCAAGACCAAGTCAGCACCACCGCCTCCTGCGGCCGCAGACCCGACCCAGAAGGCCAAAGAGGCGTTTCAGACCGCGCAGCGCCTGTACAAAGAAGCGCGCTACGCCGACGCCATCGTGAAGTTCGAAGAGGCCTACGCGCTCAAGCCGAGCCCCGTGCTCTTCTTCAACATCGGCAAGTGCCACGAGCAGCTCGGCGACGTGCCGAAGGCGCTGCGCTCGTACCGCGATTACCTGCGGCTCGCGCCCGACGCGAAGGACAAAGACACCGTCAGCGACGCCATCGCGAACCTCGAGCGGCGCCTCAAGGAGAAGGGCCTGCAGCAGCTCATGGTGTTCGCCGACCCACCCTCGGCCATCATCGAGGTCGACGGCAAGGTGCTGGGCAACTCGCCGGCCTCCATCGAGCTCACCGCCGGCAACCACAAGCTCGTGGTGAAGGCCGAAGGCTACGAGACGACCGAGCGCGCCTTCGTGATGCAGACCGCCCGCGCGACCGAGATGACCATCAACCTGCGGCCGGGTGGCACGAAGATGGACCCGCCGCCGCCTCCGCCGCCGCTCGTCGACGTGCCGAAGAAAGATGAGCCGAAGAAGGACGAGCCCCCGAAGCTGACGCCGAAAGACTCCGTCGTCGCCTCGAGTGGAACGGGCGTCACGAAGACGGCCGAGCCCGCGAAGAAGGGCCGCTTGTGGACGTGGGTCGCCGGTGGCGTCGCCGTCGCGAGCGCTGGCGCCGGAGTTGGCATGGGTGTGGTGGCGCAGAACACCGCCAGCACCGTTCCGATGGCAGAGATTGGCCAGGCGCGTGCGCAGGCGCAGTCGGCGCAGGGCCTCGCGACCGGAGCCAACATCGCCTACGGCGTCGCGGGCGCCGCGGCCATCACCGCCGTCGTGTTGTTCTTCGTCGAAGGCAAGTGACGTCTCGGCCCATCGCCTGTGCACGGGGGAGCTTCATGAACGACCGGTCTGCTCGCTGGGCTGTGCTGGTGACCATCTCGGTCCTCGGCTGCCGCGTCGACATCCCCGAAGGGGCCGCATGCGTCGTCGACACCGACTGCCCCGAGGGGCAGGCCTGCGCGAGTGACGGTCGCTGCCGGGTCGGGGGCGCTCCGGCTGGTGGTTCGGCGGCTGGTGGCTCGACGGCTGGTGGCTCGACGGCTGGTGGCTCGACGGGCGGTGGCTCGACGGCCGGTGGTTCGACGGCTGGTGGGCCGCCCGATGCTGGTGTTGGCACCGGCGAGGCCCGCACCGCCAATGGCTGCTTCGACGGCATCGACAACGACGCCGACATGCTGACGGACTGCGAAGACTCCGACTGTGAGGGGCGTACGTGCCGGCAGTCTCTGGGCGTGTGTGACCCCGTCGAGCTCTGCGCTGCGGGGGTTTGCCCGTCTGACGCGAAGGCTCCGCAGACCCAGTCGTGTCGTCCCTCAGCAGGTTCATGCGACCTCGAGGAGCGGTGCGACGGCCTCTCTGCCGCATGTCCGACTGACATCTTCCGCCAGGGCACCGAGTGTCGCGCTGCGATGGGGGAGTGCGACGTGGCAGAGGTGTGCACTGGCGTCTCTGCAACGTGCCCTGACGATGCCTTTCAACCGGCGACCCGCTCCTGCAGGGCTGCATCGGGGGCTTGCGATGTCGAAGACTTCTGCTCGGGAGACGGCGGCGTGTGCCCCGATCTCATCGCGCCGGTGACGTCGACCTGTCGTGCTCTCGCA
Source organism: Myxococcaceae bacterium (assembly GCA_040275325.1). GTDB lineage: Bacteria > Myxococcota > Myxococcia > Myxococcales > Myxococcaceae > Xiheimicrobium. The sequence goes on from JBEOKA010000181.1 coordinate 11,679, forward strand.
GGCGCTTGCGACAACACCGAGCGCTGTGACGGCGTCACCAAGAGCTGTCCAGCTGACAGCTTCGCCGACGCGGGAACGGTGTGCCGGCCCGTCGATGGTGGCTGTGACCTGCCCGAGGTCTGCACCGGAATGAGCCCGACCTGCCCGCTCGATGGCGTTCGTGGACAGGGCGCGGTGTGTCGGGCGGCAACCGGCGCTTGTGACGTCGACGAGCTGTGCAACGGCGTCACCACCACCTGTCCAACGGACCGCTTCGTCGATGGCGGCATCATCTGCAACCCGAGCCGTGGAGGATGCGACCCCGCAGAGACCTGCTCAGGCTCGGCTGGTGCCTGCCCAGCAGACATGCTTTCGCCCGCCAACTTCGTTTGTCGCCCGGGCGGAGGCTGTGACGGTGCTGAGGTATGTGACGGCGGGAGTGCCCAGTGCCCCGATGACGTCTCGACCTGCATGGGCAACCAGTTCTGCGCGATGTCGGGGACGTGCACCGCGCGCCTGCCGCTGGGCTCGGGCTGCACCATCAACGACCAGTGTGATTCGCGCTTCTGCGCCAACGGCGTTTGCTGCGTCGAGGCCTGCAACCGTGGCTGCGAGGTGTGCCAGAGCAACGGCCTCGCCTGTGTGGCGCGGTCAGCCAGCTTCGTCTGCAGAGGCGCCGCCAATTCCTGTGACGTCGACGAGCTCTGCCCGGGAACTCGCGGGGACTGCCCAGCCAACGCCGTTCGGCCCACGTCCTTCCAGTGCCGCGCCGCTGCAACCGGAGGCTGCGATGTGCCCGAGTTCTGCCCAGGCGATGGCGGCGTCTGCCCGACCGACGTCTTCCAGTCTTCTGGCTTCCTGTGTCGTCCCGCCACGGGCGGCTGCGATACGCCTGAGGCGTGCACTGGCTCGAACGCCACCTGCCCTCCCGACCGTTTCACCGATGGTGGGGTGACCTGTCGGGCGGCATTCAATGACTGCGACGTCGCCGAGACGTGCACAGGCAGCCAGGGCGCGTGCCCCGCTGACGCCGTTCGCCCGATGGGCTCGATGTGCAGCGGCGCAACCTGCGCCTCCGGAGTCGAGACGCCACGGGTGTGTCAATCATCGAACCCACCACCCGTGTGCGTGGCAGGAATGACCGTCAGCTGTCGTGGCTATACCTGCAATGGCAGCGCGTGCCGCACGAGTTGTACCTCGAACCTCGACTGTCTCTCGACGCACTACTGCAATGGCACCTCGTGCGAGCTCAAGCTGGACGACGGCGTGGCGTGCACCATGTCGAGCCAGTGCGTCGGAGGGCTCTGTGCAGCCTTCTACGCCGACATCGACAACGACGGCTTCGGATCGGGCACGGCGCAGAATCGCTGCAGCAGCGGCTCGGCCCCGACTGGCTTCGCCTCGGCCCCAGGTGACTGCTGCAACGTCGACCCCGATGCCTTCCCAGGGCAGACGATGTACTCCAACAAGCCGACCAGCTGTCGTGACTACGATTACAATTGCAACGGCTCCGACGACCACCAGTTCGGGTTGTATTCGTGTGTCACGTTCAACTGTCGCAGTGGCTGGGTGACGTCGATTCCTGCCTGTGGTGCTCAGGGCACCCTTCGAACCTGCAGTGGGCTGACCTGCAGCTACCTGACCTCGACCCCGGACGCGCCCTGTCGGTAAGGCGTTCGATGAGGAAGTGCATCATGAAGAAGTTCGGTTTGGTTGTCGTCGTGATGGCAACGTTGTCTGCGTGCTTCATCACCGTTCCGCCCGGCGCGAAGTGCAACGACACGGCTGACTGCCCCGAAGGTCAGACGTGCATCGGCGGCGTCTGTGCCCTCGATGTCGGCTTCGCGGGTGGAACGGCGACGGCTGGCGGCTCGACCGCGGGTGGCCGGGCGGGTGGCGGTTCGACGGCTGGCGGCGCGGCCGCAGGTGGTTCTTCGTCGGGAGGTTCGGCTGCCGGTGGCGTGGCTGGCGGTTCGACCGGTGGCGGTGACGCGGGTGGCTCGACGGGCGGCGGCGATGCTGGTGGCGGCGACGCTGGTGGTGGCACCACGATGGGTGGTGGTGCAGCGACAGGCGGTGGAGCAACCGCTGGAGGAACGGGTGGAGCCTCTGCTGGTGGCGTCGCGACGCTGCCCGACGGCGGTACCGCGGAAGGACCGGGGGCAACATGCTCGGACGGCCTGGACAACGACGGTGACGGCTCGGTCGACTGCGTCGATTCCGACTGCAACGCCCAGCGCTGCAGGCCCCTCGCCGGAGCGTGTGACCTCGCCGAGGTCTGCACGGGTGGCATGTGCCCTGCCGACGAGAAGCAGCAACCCAACACCGTCTGCCGCGCTGCCGTGATGGGTGGCTGTGACGTGGCCGAGGTCTGCGACGGCACGAGCGACGACTGCCCGATGGACTTGTTCGCCTCGATGGGCACCGCGTGCCGTCCGTCAGCGGGTGGGTGCGATGTGGCGGAGACGTGCTCTGGCGCGAGCGCGATGTGCCCGACCGATTCGTTCCAGCCCGCGAACACCGTGTGCCGCCAGGCCGCAGGTATCTGTGATCGCGCCGAGACCTGTTCCGGCACGAGCGCCGCGTGCCCAGCCAACACCTTCCGCCCGAACACCGACGTCTGCCGCGTCGCGAACGGCGCCTGTGACGTCGAGGAGCGGTGTGATGGTTCGACCGATGTCTGCCCGCGCGACAACGTGGCGAGCAACACCACCGTCTGCCGCGCAGCGAACGGGCTGTGTGACTCGCCTGAGACGTGCGACGGCGTGGCGACGACCTGTCCGACGGACAACTTCCTGGGCAGCGGTACGGTCTGCCGTGCGGCCACGGGCTCGTGTGACGTCGACGAGGTGTGCAGCGGCAGCTCGGGCGCGTGTCCGCAAGACGGCTTTCAGAGCGCGGCGTTCACCTGTCGGGCGGCCGTCAGTGTCTGCGACGTCGCCGAGCGGTGCACTGGCACGGGAGGCAACTGCCCTGCCGATGGCTTCGTTCCTCCCGCGGCGATGACCGAGTGTCGCGCCTCGACCGGCTCCTGTGACCCGCGCGAGCTCTGCGCTGGCGGCGCGACGTGTCCCCCCGACGCGATGATGTGCGGCGCGAACCAGTTCTGTGCCGGCGCGAACGGCTGCCAGAACAAGAAGATGCTTGGCGCCTCGTGCATGTCTGGCGCCGAGTGCACCTCGAACTTCTGCGCCAATGGGGTGTGCTGCAACTCGGCCTGCAACGGCGCGTGCGAGACGTGCTCGGCAACCGGCCAGTGCAACCTTCAGCCGACGACCTTCGTCTGCCGCCCCTCGGTCGGCGCGTGCGACCGTGAAGAGCGTTGTGCCGGAGCCGCCACCTGCCCGGCCGACACCCTCGAGCCGGCCAGCACCGTGTGTCGCGCGAGCGCGGGTGCGTGCGACCCCGCCGAGAACTGCTCCGGCAGCTCGACCTCGTGCCCTGCGAACGTGCTGGCTGGTGGCAGCACGGTCTGCCGCCCGAGCGCTGGCGTCTGCGACCCCGCCGAGACCTGCAACGGCACCTCGACCACGTGCCCGGCCAATGTGTTCTCTCCCAACACCACCGTCTGCCGCTCGAGCGCGGGCAACTGCGACGTGGCCGAGAATTGCGTGGGCAACGTCGCGACGTGTCCGGTCGATGGGTTCCAGCCGGCGAACACGGCGTGCGGTATTCCGTTCTGCACGAATGGACAGCTCACGCCCGTGCCGCGCTGTACGGGAGCGGGAGCCACCGCGTGCATGAACTTCGGAACGGTGAGCTGCAATGGCTATCAGTGCACCGCGACGTCGGATGCGTGCCGGACCACGTGCGGCGCTGATACCGATTGCATGCCGTCTCACTACTGCAATGGCACGAGCTGTCAGCCGAAGCTCGCCGATGGGACCACCTGTACGACGAGCAATCAATGTCTGAGCCCGAACGGCTGTCTGTTGGGCTACGTCGATAGTGACGGAGATAGTTTTGGCAACAGTAGTCTGTCGGCCAGGTTCTGTGGCGCGTTGCCCACGGCGCCGACGCGCTACGTCGCGACGAGCGGTGACTGCTGCGACGCGAACGCGACGGTCAGACCGAACCAGACTGCCTACTTCTCGACGCCGATTTCGACGCCAGGCTGCACAGCGGGTTTCAACTACGACTGCTCATACAAGTGCACCTTTGGTTTCGGCTGCATCGACACCATTCAACACGAGTACCCAGAGACCGGCTGCGTCAGCTCGTGCTCCGCTGGCAGCTGCAACGGAACGGGGTGGGGCGGTACCTACCCCGGCTGTGGTTCGAACGGCACCCGACGAACGTGCAGCACTGCTCTGATGGTTTGCAGCCGAGACCTCATCAACGCCTGCACCAACACGCTCAACCTCATCAACCAACCCGACCGCTGTCGCTGACGCGGCGCTCGAACGCTCGACGAGTCAGCTGACGACGAGCAGGATGCCGGCCGTGGTCTCGGGAGCACTCATCGCAGGACTCTGGGGCGGCCTGCTCGCGCTCGAGCGTCGCGCCTTCCTCCAGGCGGCGTTGAGCCGGCCGCTCCCTGCGGCTGTCGGCGTCGGGGCGATGCTCGGTGACCCGACCGCGGGGCTGATGGTTGGGCTCGTCTTCGAGCTGCTCTACCTCGGTGGCGCCTCGCTCGGCGGAGCCCACGCCGACCACGAGATGTCTCCGGCCGTCGCCGGCGCCGCGCTCGCTGCCACGTTGGGCGGCGCCTCGGGTGACTCCACCGCGACGCACTGGGCGCTCTGCATTCTCCTCTGCGCGCCGCTGGGCATCGCTGGCCGCCTCGTCGAGACGCGCCTCGACGCTCGCGCCCGCCGCTACTTCGCCCGCCTCGTCGACGCCGCCGACCACGGCCAGGTCGAGCGTGCCGTGCGTCAGAACCTGCGCGCCATGTGGCCGCACT
>JBEOKA010000182.1:0-7375 GCA_040275325.1 Myxococcaceae bacterium
GAAGCCGCCCGCTGACGCCGAGCCGCCCGCTGACGCCGAGCCGCCCGCCGACGCGAAGCCGCCCGCTGACGCAGTGCCGCCGCCCGTGCCGCTGAAGGCCACGCACCCACCGAGCACACACATCTGCGAGCCCTGACACGAGGTGCAGGCCCCGCCACGGACGCCACAGACCTCGACCGAGACGCCCGCCTGGCAGGTCCCGGTCGAGTCACAGCACCCGGTGCACGTCTCGGACGAACAACGAGGCGCTTGAACTGGTGGGCTGCAGGAAAACCCGAGGAACAGCAAAGAACTGACCACGAATGCGCGCATGGAGCCTCGAGACCTCGACGTGTTTCGAGACCGGCGTTTTGCGCCGGGAATTGATCACGTCAGCTGCAGCACCTTCTCTTCGAGCTTCTTGCCGAGCCACACGCTGGTGAAGAGCACGTTGCGCTGAGCCAACAGCCCGACGACGCGGGTGATGATCTCTTCGGGCTCGACCGCCTGCCCGTCGAACGTCACGCACAGCACCTTGTTGGCCTCGAGGCGCGCGTCCTTCACGCCCGACTGGGCCTTCACCTCGAACAGGGGCACTTCGCCCCTGGCGATCTGCACCCGGAACTCGGCGAGGCGGCCGGTGAGATCGGCCATCGTGGCAGCGCTGACGAGCTTGCCCTTGTCGAGAATCGCCGACGCGTCGCAGAGCTCTTCCAGCTCCTGCAGGTTGTGGCTCGAGACGACGACCGTGTGGTTGCCCTTCAGCTCGCGAATGATGCTGCGCACCGAGGCGGCGATCTTCGGGTCGAGGCCGGCCGTCGGCTCGTCGAGGAAGATGACGGGCGGGCTGCCCATGAGCGCCTGCGCCATCGACACGCGCTTGGCCATGCCGTGCGAGAGCTGGTTCGCGTACAGGCTCCAGGTCTCGGGCAGCTGCACGCGCTCGAGCACGCGCTTCGCTTCGGCCTCTGCGTTGGGCAGGCCCGAGAGCTGGCCGAAGTAGGTGAGCAACGCTCCGACCGGCCACTGCGGCGGCAGAATGGCGTCTTGCGGCAGCACGCCGACCTTCCCCTTGAGCGCGCCCGGCTCGAAGGGATCGGCGCCGAGAATGCGAATCGTGCCGGCGGTGGGGAACAGGTAGCCGCACATCATCGAGAACGTCGTCGTCTTGCCGGCGCCGTTGGGCCCGATGAGGCCGTAGGTGTGGCCCTCCTGCACCTCGAACGAGACGTCATCGACGGCGCGCTTGAGGCCGAAGTGCTTCGACAGCTTCTCCAACCGAATCGCTGGCTGGCTCACAGGTCCCTCTTCTTGAGCGCGAGCTGCGAGAGCCCGAGGAAGACGAGCGCAAAACCCAGGTGCACGAAGGCGGCGACGGCGAAGCGCATCGGCGCGGGGTGCAGCAGATCCTGCCCGTAGTGCCACACCGAGAAGTACTGCAGGTACGCCGCCCAGCTCTCGGTGCGCAGCAGCGCCAGCAGGTTTCCGTCGTCGGCCTTCACCGTGCCGGGGAACGCGAAGTTCTCACCGATGAACGCGAGCGCCCAGATGCCGAAGAGGATCATGATGTTCAGCACCAGCGCCACGGCGCCGCTCTTCACGATGCTGCTGCAGAGGGTCGTGAGCGCCAGGTACGCCACCGCCAGCACGAACGACGAGGCGAGCAGCCGCAGCGTCCAGATGACGACGTCTTTGGCGGCGAAGTCGTCGTTCAGAACGCGCGCGACCACCACCATCAGGATCGTGCAGACCGCCAGCAGCGCCGCGAAGATCGTCACCTGCGAGAGGAACTTGCCCAGAATGAGGTTCGTTCGTTTCACGCGCACGACGAGAAACCGTATCGACTTGGGCCCGAGCTCTCCGGCGAGCTGATCGAAGCCCATGAGCGCGATCAGCAGCGGCACGAAGCGCAACGTCAGCTTGAAGACGAACAGCAGCACCACCGGCAGCGCGAGCAGCGAGTCGAGCATCTCTTCGTCGTCGGTGATGACGACCGAGAGGAACTGCTTCTTGCCCTCGTTGAACTGCGTCTTCACCTTCTCGTCGTTCAGATCGACGCCGGCCGACTTCGCCTGCTCTTCGGCCTTCGCGCTGAGCTGGCTGCTCAAGAAGCCCACGATGGTGAGCGAGAGGCCCACGAACATCATGAACAGCAACAGCAACACGACGACGCGGCCAGAACGCGTGGCGCGCACCGTCTCGCCCCGCCAGACTGCTCCGATTTCTTGAAGGTCCGTCACGCGCGGGTGCATAGCCCGCGAGGGTGGCGTTGTGCCCAACATTCGCGCCGGGGTCTTGTCATCGGGGCTGCCGTGAGCGAATCGTGCCCGCCGTGAAGTGGTCTCTGCTCTCGCTGCTCGTCGCGGCCACAGCCCTCGCTGAAGACGACGAGGCGATGGAGCTCGAGGTGCCGAGCCGGCTGGTCGCGCCGCCGCTCTCGAAGGTGGCGACCATCGCGCCCGAGCGCGACGTGCTGGCGAAGAGCGTCTTCATCGGCGGCAAGCTGTTCGCCGAGCACGAGGGCCAGCAGCGGCAGCTCACCATCGACGCGGCGCTGCAGCAGAAGCTCACCGAGGTGCTGCGCGAGTACCAGACGCCCTACGCCGCGGTGGTGGCGCTCGAGCCGTCGACGGGCCGCGTGCTCGCCATGGCCGAGCACAGCGAGGCCGACCCTGGACTCCGCGGACTTGCGACCCGAGCCCTGTACCCGGCCGCGAGCATCTTCAAGATCGTCACCGCGGCGGCGCTGCTCGATGTCGGCGTCTCACCGGGCGAGGAACTGTGCTCGTACGGCGGCAAGCGCAAGGTCACGCCGGCGCAGCTGCTCGACTCCGAGAAGGACACGCGCTGTCTCACGCTCGCCCGCGCGCTCGCCATGAGCGCCAACGTGCTCTTCGCGAAGTTCACCTCGCGCTACCTCGACGCCGAGAAGCTGAAGGTGGCCGCGCGCGCGTTTCACTTCAACGTGCCGTGGCGGTTTCCCGTGCCCACCGACATGTCGCTCGCGTCGGTGCCGCAAGACACGTTCGAGCTCGCGCTCACCGGCGCCGGGTTTGGAGACGTCTATCTCTCTCCGCTCCACGGCGCGGCCCTCGCGTCGGTCGCGGCGAACAAGGGCCTGTGGCGCGCGCCGGTGCTGTTCGAGAACGAGGTGCCGCTCGAGCCGCCGAGTGAGCGCGTGATCTCCGAGGACGTCGCCGTCGCGCTGACTGGCATGATGGAAGAGACGATCACCGACGGCACCGCGCGCCGCATCTTCCACGAGCGCGGCATGCGGGTGCCTGGCGCAGTGGGCAAGACGGGCTCGCTCGCCGACAAACAACCCTTTCGCGATTACTCGTGGTTCGTCGGGTTCGCGCCCAGAGGGAACCCGCGGGTGGCGGTGGCGGCGATCATCGTGAACGACCCGCACTGGCGCATTCGGGCGACGTGGCTCGGCCGTGAGGCGATGCGGCTCTTTCTCGAGAAGGTGCGTTAGAGCTGCACCCAGCCCTGCGCGCGGAACCGGTCGAAGTAGGTGAGGGCCTCGAACTCGCGCAGCGGCGCCACGCGCACGATCGTCTCGAGCTCTCGTTTGCCATCGACGCGCGAGAGCAGGTAGCGCTCGGGCGCCGACAGGTTGAGCGCGCCCATGGCCTCTGCCGGAATCGCCGAGTGCGGCACCAGGCGCTTCGCCATCAGGTCGGCGCGCAGCTGCGGGTGCCAGGCGGTCTCGATCTGCTTGAGCAGCAGCGTCGCGTCGAGCGTCGGCACCAGCTGGTTCGAGCGGCGCGCCACCGAGTACGCGTCGCGAAAGTTCGACTGCGCGAAGAAGGCCCGTGCGTTCTGCAGCAGCTGCTCGGGCGAGGGGCTGTCGCCGAGGCCGAGGTCGACGTCGATCGCGAACTCGGGCTCCTTCTCGGCGCGCGGCGGCTTCACCACCAGGGCGCCCATCGCGTGCAGCGCGTACAGCCGCTGGTAGAGGAAGAAGTCGGTCGCGTGCAGGCCCAGCGCGAGCTCTTCGAGCGTCTTGCCCGACTCGATGCCCTTGAGCAGCTTCGTGTCGAGCGAGCCCTTTCTCGGCGTCATCTCGAGCAGGTCTTCCTTCATCTCGAGCGTGCACTGCGGAGACGGGAAGACCTTGCGAATCTGCTCCCAGGCCTGCGCGCGAAAGTCGGCCTCTTTGTACACGTCCATCAACGAGACGCGCACGTCGAGCCCATCGGCCGGAGCGGGCGGCAGACCCGTCGAGAACGTGAAGGTACCGACGGGCCACTCGCACGCCTCGTGCAGCGTCTCGCGGAACTTGGTGGCCAGCGCCGCGACGACGATGTCCTCCTTCACGAGGCCGATCATCACGAGAATGCGGCCGAGGAAGACCTTCGTCTCCTGTTGCGTCTGCCACGCGCGGTTGAACTGCTCCTCGGTGATGTGCCCCATGTTGATGAGGAACTGGCCGAGGTACTCGCGCGGCAGGTTCGACGACGCGTTGATGATGCGGCCCTGCTCGAGCTGCACCGACTTCTTGAGGCCCTCGCGCTCGAGCGTCAGCACGCCTGTCGCCATGCGGTTGGCGAGGTAGACGATCAGATCCTTCAGCGGCATCGTCTCGAAGTCGCCAGCCAGGCCGCGGGTCGTCACGCCGGGGATTCCACGCGAAACCGAGACGGTCCTCAATGGTTGGTTGGTGAGCGAGTGTGGAGGAACGATGAATCTCGGCGCAGAACCCACGCTGCTGATGCCGTGACGTGCCTCGAGCCTTCCCATGAACGTGATGTGCGCCTGACCGCTACACTCGCCCGCCGATGGAGCTGATCGTCTACCGCAAGCCTGGCTGCCACCTCTGCGACGAGGCGTTGGACCTGATCGACGAGGCGCGCGGGGCGTGGGGCTTCACGGTCGAGGCGCGCAACATTCTCGAGCGAGAGGACTGGTTCAAAGCCTTCCGCTACCGGGTGCCCGTGGTAGTCGTGAATGGAATCGAGCGCCTCGAGCTGAGGTTCTCGTCACAAGCGCTGCAAGCCGCGCTGCAGGAGTCGTCCGTGAGCGTCGAAGAGCCACACCACATCACCGCGTTCCGCCAGGTGCCGCGCACCGGCGTCATCTACGTCACCACCGAAGCGCAGCGGCTGGGCTTCAGCGCCAAGAACCCCGACTGGTGCAACCTGGGCCAGGGCCAGCCCGAGACCGGAGAGCTGCCCGGCGCTCCGCCGCGCGTGCACACGATTCCCGTCGACGTCGACGATCAGGAGTACGCGCCGGTGCAGGGTTTGCCCGAGCTGCGCGAGGCGATCGCGAACCTGTACAACCGGCTCTACCGCAAGGGGAAGAAGTCTCAGTACACGGCCGAGAACGTCAGCGTCTCGGGCGGCGGCAGAACGTCACTCACGCGCGCGGCGGCAGCGCTCGGCCACATCAACCTCGGCCACTTCCTGCCCGACTACACCGCGTACGAAGAGCTGCTCGACATCTTCAAGGCCTTCACGCCCATTCCGATTCTGCTCGAGGGCGATCGTGGCTACGCGTTCTCGGCGGAGGATCTGCGGCGCGAGGTGATGGGCCGCGGCTTGTCGGCCGTGCTGCTCTCGAACCCGTGCAACCCGACGGGCAAGGTGGTGCAGGGGAAGGAGCTCGAGAAGTGGGTCGAAGTCTCGCGTGAGCTCGACTGCACCCTGCTGATGGACGAGTTCTATTCGCACTACATCTGGAACAGCCCGCCCGGCGTGCTGCCGGTGGAGTCGGCCGCCCGCTACGTCGAAGACGTGAACAAAGACCCGGTCGTGTTGTTCGACGGGCTCACGAAGAACTGGCGTTACCCGGGCTGGCGCGTGACGTGGACGATCGGGCCGAAGCAGGTCATCGACGCGGTCGCCTCTGCAGGCAGCTTCCTCGACGGCGGCGGCAACAAGCCCGTGCAGCGCGCTGCGATTCCGCTGCTCGAAGAGAACTTCGTGGTGCAGGAGACGATGGCGCTCCACAAGGTGTTTCAAGAGAAGCGCGACAAGCTGCTCTCGGGCCTCATGCGCCTGGGCATTCGCGCCGATCGCGTACCCGACGGCACCTTCTACGTCTGGGGCAACGTCTCGCAGCTGCCCGCGCCGCTCAACGACGGCATGGGCTTCTTCCGCGCCGCCCTCGAGAAGAAGGTCATCACCGTGCCCGGCGAGTTCTTCGACGTGAACCCGGGCAAACGCCGCGCCGCGCGCGCGAGCCGGTTCCGCCAGTACGTGCGCTTCAGCTTCGGGCCGTCGATGTCGACGCTCGAGACGGCGCTTGGGCGATTGGAGCAGCTCGTGGCCGACGCGATGAAGGGCGCCTGATACCCTGAGCGGCGTGGAGGTCTGCCCTTTCTGCGGAACGTCGGTGATGCCCGGGGCCGAAGTGTGTCCCGTCTGCATGGGCACGCTGCCGACCCCGCCGAAGGAGCCGCGACGCACGAAGACGAGCGCTCCACTGTCGGCGCGCCCGAAGCGCATCGACTTCTCCGAGCAGTCGACCGACGCCCAGGCGCCCGTGCTGCAAGCGCTGGTGATGAGCCCCGAAGCGCCCGAGCTGTGCGCCATTCACACGCGCGCGAAGGCGAAGGGTGCGTGCGTGCAGTGCGCGAAGCCGGCGTGTGAGATCTGCCTCGCGCATGCAGCGGTGTGCCCCGCGTGCCGACGTGAGGCGGCGCCTCCCCGCATCGCCGAGCTCTCGCGTGACATCGGGCTGTTCACCGCGCTCGCCGGCCTCGCGCTGTTGGGGTTCGCGCTCTGGCAACACTTCGACAAGACCGTGCTCGACGCTGACCCGCGCCGCCTGTCCATCGCGGTGCTGCTCTGCCTGGCGCACGGCTCGCTCGGGGTCGCGCTGAACAGCCGTCGTCGCTTCGGCCTGGCCGTGGGCTGCACGGGCATCGTCGCGCTGGGCACGCTGCTGCCGGTGCTCGGCGGAGAGCCGTGGTTCATGGCCCTCGCGCGTCTGGGCCTCGCCGCTTTCCTCGCCACGAAGACGCTGACCCTGAAGCGCCAGCTCGATGAGCTGTACCTGGCGCTCGATCGCCCGGAGTGATCCGACATGACCCTGCTCCTTGCCCTCGTCCTCGCTGCCGATCCCACCGTCGCGGGCGCCGTCACCACGCCGTACCCGACGTACGAGAACCTGTCGGTCGAGTGGGCCATCAGCGGCGATGACGATCTCGACTCGGTGGTGACCGTTCGGTACCGCGCGCAGGGCACGAGCGTCTGGCGCACCGGCCTGCCGCTGCGTCGCGTGCCCGCAGGGAGCGCCGAGGGCTTCTCGTGGACGAACAAGCACTCGGGCTCGGTGTTCGACCTCATGCCCGGAACGACGTGGGAACTCGAGCTGACGCTCACCGACCCCGACGGCGGCTCGACGACCCGAACGGTGATGGCGACGACGCGGCAGCTGCCCGAGC
>JBEOKA010000183.1:0-34701 GCA_040275325.1 Myxococcaceae bacterium
GCGCCAGCTCGAGCGGCTCTTCCCCCCGCAGCGGCAGGCGCTCCAATTCGTCCAGGGTGCACCAGCGCGCCTCGAGCGAGTGCTCATCGGCAACGGACTTCGGCGGCGACGCATCGAGCGGAACGGCGGTGAAGATGACGCGCTCTCGTGCGCCACCGTCGATGACCGAGCGCTCGAGCCGCACGATGCCGTCGAGCCGCACCCGAAGACCGCTCTCTTCCAACGTCTCGCGCAGCGCGGCCTCTTCGAACGTCTCACCGGGCTCCACCGCGCCCGCCGGCAGCCACCACTGTTGCCCATGCTTCGCTTCGTGCACCACGAGCAGGCGCTCGCCCTGCCTCACGGCGACGAGGGCGAAGCTCCACGTGACGATGCCCTTGCCCAGCGGTCAGACCCGGAAAGGGTTCTGCAGCAGAATCGTCTCGCCACGCTCGGCGCCGACCGACACGCAGACCACTGGCACGCCGACGATCTCTTCGATGCGACGCACATAGCGCTGCGCGGTCGGCGGCAGATCATCGATGGTGCGTGCACCGGCGAGCGACTGCTCCCAGCCCGGCAGCTCTTCGTAGATGGGCGTCACGCGCGAGAGATCTTCGAGCTCACCCGGCAGCTCGGTGAGACGCTGGCCGTCGAGCTCGTAGGCCGTGCAGATCTTCAGCGTCGGCAGGCCCGAGAGCACGTCGAGCTTCGTCACCGCGAGCCCCCAGAGGCCGTTCACGCGCGCGGCGTAGCGGAGCACCACGGTGTCGAGCCAGCCGCAGCGGCGCGGGCGCCCCGTCGTCGCTCCGAACTCGGCGCCGATCTTCCGCAGGCGCTCACCGGTCTCGTCGTTGAGCTCGGTGGGGAACGGACCGCCGCCGACGCGGGTCGTGTACGCCTTCGAGATGCCCATCACGCGATCGATCGCCGTGGGGCCGAGGCCCGAGCCGACCGCCGCGTTGCCGGCCACCGTGTTGCTGCTGGTGACGTACGGGTACGTGCCGTGATCGACGTCGAGCAGCGTGCCCTGCGCGCCTTCGAAGAGCATGCGCGTGCCTTTGCGCACGTGCTCCGAGAGGATGAGCGACGCGTCTTTGATGTGCTTGCCGAGGCGGCTGCCGAGCACCGCGTACTCCGAGACGATGCCCTCCATGTCGAGCAGCGGCTCTTCGGCCTTCGCCTTCTTCGCGAGCTGAGCGATCTCTTCGAGGGCGGCTGGCAGGCGCTCCTTCACGCGGCGGCGCAGGCGATCGCCGTCGAGCAGGTCGCGCATTCGAATGCCGCGGCGGTTGATCTTGTCTTCGTACGCCGGGCCGATGCCGCGCCCCGTGGTGCCGATGGCCGAGCCGCCGCGCGCCTTCTCACGAAGCGTGTCGAGGTGTTTGTGCCAGGGAAAGATGACGTGCGCGTGCTCCGAGATGAGCAGCTGCTGCGGGTCTTGCAGCAGGCCGCGCGAAGTGAGCCCGTCGACCTCCTTCATCAGCACCGTCGGGTCGACGACACACCCGTTGCCGATGACGCAGGTCTTCCCCGCGTGGAGAATTCCCGACGGAATGAGGTGCAACACCGTCTTCTGGCCGCCCACGACGAGCGTGTGGCCTGCGTTGTTGCCACCCTGAAATCGGACGACGACCTGGGCGTGTTCGGTGAGCAGGTCGACGACCTTGCCCTTGCCCTCGTCACCCCACTGCGCTCCCACGACGACGACGTTCGGCATGGAGCGACTCATAGCCCACCGCGCCCCGACCGCGCGTCGAATTCCCGTTACGCTGACGCTCCATGACCTGCCTCACGTGCGGTGTCTTGACCGACTTCAGCGAGCGGCTCGACGACGCTGAACGTTCGACCCGACCGGCGGCGTTCGATCGCCTCGAGCTGCTCGGCGTCTCGGGCGATTGGTCGTCGGCGTTTCGTTGCCCCGAGTGCAGCGCGCTGTTCGAGTGGTTCAAGGAGCGCGACTCCGACACCGGCATTCGCACCGAGAGCATCACGCGGCGCGAGGGCGATCGCGCGATCGGGCTCGTCCTCGACGCATTGGAGTGGCCGAGGGTCGACACGAAGCAGGCGCTGCTCGATGCGCTGGCCGTTCGACTGCTGGAGCCGTCACTCGAAGCGCTTCAGTCGGCGGCCGACTTCGATCGGCTCGCGCTGGGTCGAATCATCGTGCTCGGGCCGAAAGCGGCGACCCTGACGACACGGCTCGAAGCGCACGTGGCGTCCGAGCTCGGTGCACGCGCGCTCGCGGCGGTCGGAGCTTTCGAGGTGCTGGAGCGTGAAGCGCGCGGTGGCGTTCGACCTGCGCTGCGGGCCCTGGGCCGCTCGGGACCACCCGCAGTCGAGGCGACGCTGGTCTCGGTGCTGAACGACGAACGAGATCCGCTCGCGAGAACCGAGGCTGCGGCGGGCCTCGGCCGACTGGGGCTCGCGAAGGAACTGCTGCGGGCCACGATGTCGAGCGTGCAGGACACGCAGGTGGTCGAGGCGTGCCGTGACGCGCTGGCTGTGATGAAGGCGACCGACTCGTTGCTGCTCGCCCTCGAGGCGCCGTCGTGGAGCGTTCGTCGCGCGGCTGCCGAGGGACTGGGCCTCGCCGGTGTGAAGGAGCGTGGCGTGATCGAGGCGCTGCGTCAGTCCGTTCTTCGGCCGGCCAACCCGACCATCGTCGTCACGGCGTCGTTCACGGCGCTCCAGCAGCTGGGTGAAACCGATGGCGATCTCGTCGCGCTGCTCGAGCTGGCCCGCGCATCGCGTGTGGAACCGCGCGCAATCGCCGCGTGCGAAGAGCGAAGGTCGTAGAGCACGTCACGTTGCCGCTCCGTGACACCGCGTGACGTACCCGCACCCCAGCTGCAGACACGTCGACCGCTCTCGCAACGCCCACTGCCGCGCGTTCTGCGATGCGATCAACCGCTTCGCTTCACCGACCAGCTCCCGCTCGAGCGCCGCCTCATCGGGCAACGACTCGAGGAACCGTGGCTCGACGTCGGAATGCCGCAGATAGGAAATACCCGCGCGTACCTCGACGCCCGGCGCCTGCACGATTCGTCGCGCCGCGAGCGCATAGCAGCCGAGCTGAAATGCGTAGGGAGCCAACCCTGCTTCAGACGGTGTCGTCGTCTTGTAGTCGATCACCTCGACCCGCTCGTCGATGACCAGCAGGTCGATCTGACCACGCAGGTGCAGCGAAAACGCTCCGTCAGAGAGGCGGAGCACGAAGGGCAGCTCGCGCAAGACCCGGCGCGCAGTCGGCAGCCGCTGGCCGTACTTCGTCATCCAGAACCCCTGCGCCCACGAGACGACCTCATCGTCGCGATCGGTCGGCAATCCACTCGTGCGCTGGAGTGACGTCAGGCGCTCCTTCAAGCCGCCCTGTGCGATCCACTCCAGCGGCGTCAGCTCGAGCAGCTTGTGCGTCGCCGTTCCCAGCACACGCACGTCACCAGCAGGAGCCGCCTCATCATCGTCTTCACGCCACTCGAACGAGATCGGCCGCTCGGCGAGCCCGACCTGATGCGCGAGATGAAAGCGACGCGGGCAGCTCACGAAGTCTTGCAGCTGCGTGACGGGCAACATCACGTCGCGCACGGGCGGAGTGACGACCCGCTTCGCTCGCTCCACCAATGCTGCGGTCTGCTGCATCGTCGCGTCATCAGCCTGCGCGGGAGGCTGCGGCGGCCGTCCCGGAGGCAACGCATCGACGTCGACCTCGATGGCCGCGCCGCGATCGTGAAACTGCTGCCACCAGAAGTCGTCGAACTTGAGCCACGCCGCCCAGGTGTTGCGTTGCGGTTTCGTCGGCTGGAACCCGAGCACCACGCGGTCGCGCGCCCGGGTGAGCGCCACGTAGAGCAACCGCCGCCGCTGCGCCTCGTCACGCTTGGTCTTGAGGCTCTTGCACTGCAGGTACCGCGCGCTGCCCACCGGCTCGTTCGCGAGCGGAGCCACTGCGAGGCCAACATCGCGATCGAACCGCACGCGCTCTCCACCGGGCGGCGATGACGCAAACAGCTCGGGGATGACGACGACCGGCCACTCGAGGCCCTTCGCCTGATGAACGGTGAGCAACGTCACCGCTTCCGTGTCTCCATCGTCGAGCACGTCACCTTGCGCTTCGCGCGGCTCGGTGTCGGCGAGTTCCAGCAGCTCTCGGGCGAACTGGGCGACCGGCACGCCCTGCGCCTGACGCATCGCCGCGAGATCGAGCAGCTTGTCGAGGTTGGCGAGCGCCTGCTCTCCAAACGGCCCCGCCGCCACCGCCACCCGATACGAGAGCGCGTCGAGCGCCACGCGGAGCAGCTGCCGCAGCCCGAGCCGATCGCGCTCGAGGAACAGCGTCATCCACGTGGTGTGGAACTTCTGGAACCGTGCGAGCTCCGCTTCGTCGAAGGCCGAGAAGTCAGTGCCCTGCCCCAGCAACACCTTCTGCGCGTCGAGCCCGATGACCTGCGCTCCCTCGAGCGCGAGCGAGACGACGGCGGAGTCGGAGAGGCCGACGAGCGGGCTACGCAGCACGGCCGCGAACGCGATGAGGTTCGAGGGGTCGGCGATCAACTGAAGGAACGAGGCGAGATCGACCACCTCCTGCGCTGCGTAGAAGCCGCGCCCACGCACGATGCGATGGCGAACGCCATGCCGCACGAGCGCCTGCCGATAGACCTCGAGCTGGGTGAACCGCTGGAAGAGCACCGCGACGTCGCCGCCGATGACCGTGCGGGCCGGCGCGTGCTTCGGCGTTCGCGGAACGATCTGCGCTTTCGGATCCGCCAGCATCTGCGCCAGCGCCCGCGCCATCGCTTCTGCTTCGGCATCGCGGAGCGCCTCGACCGACGGCTGACTCGACGCCTCGGCGAGCGCCTTCGGCAACGACAACCGCACCAGCGCAGGCCCGGGCGGCGCAACCGTGCGCACGGCCGCGAGCGCGTCGGTCGCCGCGTCGAACTCGACCTCGAACGACAGGCTGCTGCGGGAGGCATCGTCACGAACGAGAAAGCGCTGGCTCTGGTTGTTGCAGAGCTCGACCACCTCACTCGTCGAGCGCCGCGACTGCTGCAGAAACTGCCGGTGCCCACCGCTCGCCTCGATGCTGCGGGCCATGCGCTCGAACACGGCCACGTCGGCGCCGCGGAAGTCGTAGATGGCCTGCTTGCGATCTCCGACGACGGCGAGCGCGGCGGGCTCGAGCGGCACGTCGATGGTCTCGGCGTTCGGCCCTTCACCGAGCTCGAGCGAAAGCGGCCGCGGCGCGCCTTCCCGTTTCTCGGCGAGCAGCAGCACGAGCTCGAGCTGCACGCGGTTGGTGTCTTGAAACTCGTCGACCAGCACCACCTTGAAGCGGCGCTGGGCCTGAAGCCTGGCATCGGCCGAGGAGCGGAGGAGATCGCGCGTCCGAACGAGCAGCGCCGTGAAGTCGAGCGCGCCCTGCTCATCGAGCGCCTGCTCGTACGAAGCGATGGCCTCCTTCACCAACGCGCGAACGGTCGCGTCGTACGGAGCCATGCGCCACGCCATCCACAACGCGCCGGGGCTTCCGGCACCGTCACTCTTCCCTCGCAGCGCGTCGCGCAGCATCACCACGTCTTGCCGGCGCCAGTTCTTCGCCGCCTCTTCGAGCGCGTCGCGATGCTCGGGCCAGGTCTCGATGGTGAGCTGCGCGAGCCGCCGGCAGATCTCATCGACGCGTGCGCGATACGCGTCTCGCACGTCGAGTGTGCGCTGCAGCGACGTCGCCATCACCCGCAGCCCACGAATCGTGGCGAGGAACGCCTCCTTCGCTTCGTCCTGGTCTTGAACCGGAATCAGCTCGACCTGCGTGCCCTCTTCCCGAATCGCGGCCGACGCTCGAACGAGCGCGCTCACCAGCCCCCAGGGAGAGTCGGCGCCGAACCCGAAGTCGCGCACCAGCTCACGCACGAGTTCGTCACCCGCCTCGAGCCGCTCGAGCACCACCCGCTCGACCGACTCGGCGAAGAGCTGCTTCGCGTCGCGATCCTCCAGCAGCTCGAACGACGGGTTCACGCCAGCCCCAGAAGGCGCGCGGCGCAGCACCTGCGTCATCACCGAGTGGAACGTGCCGATGCTGGCGACGCCGAGATCGTCACGAATCGCGCGCCAGAACTTCTTCGGCGGCATCGGCTTGCCGAGGGCTGCGAACGACGTCTCGAGCTCCAGCTCCCGCTGCTCGCCCTTCGCGCCACCCGTCGCGAGGCGATCGAGCCGCTCACGCAATCGTTGGCGCATCTCGGCGGCGGCCTTGTCGGTGAACGTCAGCAGACACAGGTTCGCGGGCGGAACAGGCTCGTGGCCTTCGCGCGCACCGGCCAGCACGTGCAGACACAGCGTGATGAGGCTGTACGTCTTGCCTGCGCCTGCGCCTGCGAAGAGGGCCAGGTTCGACTCGAGCCGAAGCGCGCGCTCGAGCGGCGTCGCCTGATCGGGTGGCGGCGGCGGCGGTGGTGGCGGCGTGTTCCTCGGCACCGGCAACGCGCCGAAGTCGAAGCCCAGCTGGTTCTGGGGAGCGCTGCGCCGGGCGGCCATGGTCAGTCGCCCTCCGTCTCGCTCAACCGACGCGCCGAGATGCGGCAGACGCTGCGCAGGTGGCAGTACTCGCAGTCGAGCGGCCGGGCGCTGAAGTCTCCACTTCGCAACGAGTGCTGCAGCGTGTGCACCGAGTTGGCGAGGTTCGGCGTCTCTTCCATCGCGAGGCGGCGGCGATGCTCGACGTCGACGGCCAGCACGTCTTCGAGCGAATAGTCCTTGTCCCGCAGCACGCGCGAGAGCACGAGTGACTCGCTCTTCCTCAAGCCGACCCACGCCGCGTCGACGCTCCGGCCGGGATACATGGTGCGCGCCACGAACAAGTAGAGCGGCAGCTGAAAGTCGGTGAGGAGCAACCCGTCGAGGCGCTCCTTCGGCGTGCCCGGTCGCGACAGCTTGTAGTCGATGACGGCCACGACGCCGGGCGCGAGGTCGAGGCGATCGATGGCACCGGTGAGGAAGATGGGCCGTTCGTCAGGCAGGCCGGGCGGAATCGAGACCTGCTGCACCGACTCCGGAGCGTCACGCCGACCGAACGTGCTCTCGAACGCCTTCGGAACGGCGCCGACGATGGGCGTGATGGCCGACTCGAACACCAGCCGCAGCAGCTCACGGCGTGCACGATCGACGCTGATACCGAAGAGCAGGTGATGTCCCACGGGCATCGTGCGCCCGACCTCTTCAGCGGCGGCGGCGAGCGCTCCATCGAGTTCCTTCGAGACGTGCTCGAGCTGCAGCTTCGACGGCGGCCAACGACCTTGCGACTGCAGCGTGGGAATCAACCGCTTCAACGCCGAGTGGAGCAGGTCGCCGAGCGCGCGGTTGTCCATCTCCTCTCCCGCCGCTTCGTCTTCTTCGAGGCGCAGGAGCCGTCGACTGAGCCCGAGGAAATGACACTTCGCCCAGGTCTCGAGTTGACTCGCGCTGATGGGCCTCGCCGAGCCCCACTCGAGCGACGGCAGCAGACGGGAGCGCACACGTTCATCGAGCACCGCGCCCGAGAAACGCCCCGGCTTCGCGTCAGGCTGCGAGAAGAAGCGCAGTCGCTCGAGCTCGATCGCCGACATCGTGCGCGCGGTGTTCGCCCAGGCCTCGTTCACGGTGAGCCGCTGCAGGGCCAGCGCGCGATGATCACGGGGAGACTGCCTCGTCTCGAGCGGGCTGAAGATCTCGAGCGCCGCACGAATGGACAGCTCGCTCGCCGACTGCACGTCATCGAGCAACGGCACGGGCCGATGAGCGCGCTGCTCGACCGGCATCGCCACCACCCGCTCGAGCGCGTCGAGGAATGGAGAGCGCAGCGCCTCGCGCCCACGCGCATCAGTCCGGGGGAAGCTCAGTGTCACCGATGGCGCAGCGATGAGCGCGTGGTGGAGCAGCAGCCGATCCTCCGCGAGGCGCAGCGGCAGCGCGACGCCATCGTCCATCACCGAGAGGCGAAACAGCGTCGTCGAGCTCGCCAGGTTCGCCTCCATGCGCTCGTCTTCGGTCAGCAGCGGCGCCGAGCTCGGTCGCCCGGGGAAGCGCCCGTCGAGCAGACCGCCGAGAAAGACCGCATCGAACGAGGCGCCAGGAAGCTCGCGCACGTCGACCAGCCACACGGCTCCAGCCCGCGGCCCGCGCGCCTGCAGGTTCACCTCGGCCGCGGCGAGGGTGAGCCAACGCGCGAAGGCACGGCGCTCCATCGGCATCGCACCCAGCCCCGACTTCTCGAGCGAAGCCCGCAACGAGCGCACCAGCGAGTTCAGCGCATCGAACGACGCCTGATCTCTCGCGACGGCGTGATCGATCTCCGCTTCGAGCAGGTGCCCCACTGCCGGGCGATCGACCTCCGAGAGCGCCTCGCCGATGCCGAGCGAACCCACGGCCTTCCACCACGCCTCGAGCATCGCCGACGCTGGCCCACGAATCGGAATCGACCGGCCCAGCGCCAGCACGCGCTTCACACCGGCGATCAATGTCTCGAGCGCCTGCACGTCGGCCGTCAGCACGCGGCGTTCTGCGGCTTCACGGGCCCGACGATCGCGCAGCGCTCCGAGCCGCACGGCCCACGCGCCCTGCCCGTCCTTCTCTCCAATCACGTCGTCGCGAACACCCGCCTCGGCGAAGGCACCACGACACGGAGGCATGCCGTTCGACAACGCGCGCGCGTAGCGGCTCTCGAGCAGGCTCGCGACCGCGTCTGCAGGAAACCGCTCATCGGCCAGCGACAACACTGACAACGAAAGTCGCCCAATCGGGCTCGCCGAGAGCGGAATGCCGAGTCGCGCGCGTGCGGGAATTCCCAGCGCGTCGAGGTGCTCGACCAACAGCTCTGTGTCATCGGCGAGATCCCGAAACGCGATCGCGATGCGCTCGGGTGGCGTGCCCTGCTCGAGTGCCCGCTTCACGCCCGCGGCGATCGCCCGCGCTTCATCACGTGGAGACGCGCACGAGACGAGCCGCAGCCCATGCGTCGGCTCCTGCGTCGCTTCGGCCGCGAACACGTTTCTCAGCTGCACCCCCAGCTCGCTCGACGACGACTCGGGCACCAGCTCTGCGCCTTCGAGCGACTCCCAGCGCTTCTCGAAGAAGCGCGCCACCTGCCCGACGAAGGCATCGGTGTGAGGGCTGCCAGCCCAGGGCAACACCAATCGGAAGCGGCGATTCGATGAGACACACGCTCGCGCGAGCGCGTCGAGGAAGCTGAGCCGGGCCGGCGCGAGATCGTGCAGATCGCGCACCTCGATGGCCTCGAAGCGCAGCAACGGCTCGGGCAGACCCAGCTCCTTCAGCCGCCGGGTGGCGAGCTGCACGATGGCGCGACGATCGAGCAGCTGCATCGCCTCGAGCCGCTCATCGACCGCGCTGAACAAGGCCGCGAGTGCACGAACCTTGTCGGCCGTTCGACCGGTGAGCGCGACGTCTGAGAGGAACGATGGCGTGAGCTCCTGCGCGTACAGCTCGCCGCGGAGTTGATCGGCCTGCAGCGCGAAGTCGGCGGTCGTGGCGACGTCTCCGAAGACCGGCCGCGCGTGCTGCGGTGCCTCGGTCGCGAGCATCGTGCGAACCAGCCACGGGTCGGCCGGAGCCCGCTGCGCGAACGCCGGGCCTCCACACGCCTCGACCAATTGAGAAAACGTGCGATGCGAGCCTGCATCGATGAAGCCCGTGCGACGGCTCTCGGCCAACAGCGCGAGCTCGACCCGGCCCGAATCGGGGCGAACGACCAGGGTCGAGGGCGAGGCAGACGACACGCGGACACCTTACCCATCAGATCTGACAAGCGCTGCGACAACTCCAATCTTCTCAACCGGTTGAGGGCGGGTTTCTCATCAAGAACGGCAACCTTCAGAGCGGCGGCACGTTCGTCACGTTCTCCGATGCGCTCAACGCGCTGTTCATGAGCTCTACACGGCCGCGCGCACGTTCCAGAACGCGGCAGAGGCGCTCGCGGCTGCGGGTGGCAAGCCCACGGGCATCGATGGAGCAGCGCTCGATCTCACGAAGCTGAAGGCCACCGCCGATCGCCTCTTCGAGCTGCGCTTCTGAAACGAGTGTCGGAAAAAGGGCGGCTTCCGCCCTCCGGGTGACGCACGATGCGCGCATGACGTCCTTCGTGCTCGCCGCCGTCATCGCCGCCAGCCCCGGCCCCCATCGCCTGAAGTGGGACCCGCGCATCGACCTGCCCGTGACCGGTGTGCTTGGCGCGGCGTGGCTGGTGAGCGAGTTCGCGGTGAAGTCACAGCTCGCACCCGATGCGTGCCGGTGGTGCGCGACGAACGGGTTCGACACCGGCGTGCGCCGGCTCTTCAACCCCACGCTCGAGCCGAGTTCATCGGGCCTTCGCCCCGCCGCGACTGCGTCAGACCTGCTCGCTTTCGTCGGCGTGCCGCTCATCGTCGCTGGCCTCGATGCACTCGGAGCCAAAGACGCTCCCGACTTCCTCAAGACCTGGGCGGTCGATCTCGTCATCATCCTCGAGTCGACGTTCTCGGCCCTCGCGGTGAACCAGACCGTGAAGTTCGCGGTCGGGCGCGCCAGGCCGTACACGGTCGATGCGCCCGCCGAGCTGCTCGCGCAGGCGAAGGACTCGCACGATCACAACCTGTCGTTCTTCTCGGGCCACACCACCTTCACCATCGGCCTGTCGGTCTCGGCCGGCATGGTGGGGCTGCTGCGCGGCTACAAGTCAGCGTGGCTCACCTGGGCCGTCGCGGTGCCGCTCGCGCTGACGACCGCGACCCTGCGCATGGCCGCCGACAAACACTGGGCGACGGACATTCTCGTGGGCACCGCCGTGGGCAGCGCGTTCTCGGTGGCGGTGCCGTTGCTGTTTCACGGGCGTGAAGACGCTCCCGTCAGCGTGCGCGTGAGCCCGATGCCCAACGGACTGGCCCTCTCGGGAACATTCTGAGGGTTGCGCCGTTGGCCGCCCAATGGCAAGGCCCCGTCCCGTGTCTCTCGTTCGCCGCTTCGTCATCTTCGGGCTCGTCACCT
Organism: Myxococcaceae bacterium; assembly: GCA_040275325.1. Classification (GTDB taxonomy): domain Bacteria; phylum Myxococcota; class Myxococcia; order Myxococcales; family Myxococcaceae; genus Xiheimicrobium. Next base: position 10,996 of record JBEOKA010000183.1, read on the forward strand.
TCGTCTCCATCGCGCTCGATCAGGTGACGAAGGTGCTGGCGACCGACGCCTTCAAGGGCCAGCCCACGCTCTCGTACCTGGGAGACACGTTTCGCTTTCAGTACGCCACCAACGAGGGAGCGTTCCTCTCGCTCGGCGGAAACCTGCCGCCCACCGTGCGGTTCTGGTTGCTCACCGTCGGCGTCGGCGCGCTGCTGCTCGCCATCAGCGTTCACGCCCTGCGCAACCCGGTCGATACGGCGAACCTGAGCGGCTACGCCCTCATCGTCTCGGGCGGCTTCTCGAACTGGATCGATCGCGCGCGCTTCGGCGGGGTCGTCGTCGACTTCATGAACATGGGCCTCGGCACGCTCCGCACTGGCGTCTTCAACGTGGCCGATCTCGCGATTCTGGCGGGTATCGGCGTGCTGCTCATCGCCGGCTGGAAGCAGGACCGCGCCGCCAAGGCAGCTGCGGCCGTGTCCTCTGCTGTCGCAACCGCACCGACTCAGCCGGTCATCACCGACCCCGCGCCGCCGGCCGAAACCCCGCGACACGACGCCTGAGCCGCGAGGCACATCGGTTGCTCTGAGGAGACTCGGTCTTTCCTCCCAGGGGCACCTTCCATGAAAACCAGCTCTCTTCTGACGGCCGCCTTCGCGGTCGTGCTGTCGGCGTGTCTCGGCGCGCCCGCGAACTCCTCCTCAGCGCAGGCGACGCTTCAGTTGATCGAGGTCTCGTCGCCCGGCCTTCGCTTCTCCGTGAACTCGACGCTGCAGCTCGAGGCGTTCGGGGTCTACAGCGACGGCAAGAAGGTGAAGGTGACCGACGAGGTGACCTGGTCGTCGTCTGATGATGCGCTCATCTCGATCGATCAGAGCGGCGTGGCGCGGCTGGTGGGCCCGGGTCAGGCGCACGTGTCGGCGACGATGGAGGGGCACCAGGGCGGGCTCTCGATCATCGTGTCGCCTGCCTCCGTACGAGCGCTCGAGCTGTACCCCGACGACCTGTTCCAGGCGCCACGCGGGTTGATGCCGCAGCTGCAGCTCTTCGCGACGTTCAGTGATGGCACCCGCCGCGAGGTGACGAAAGAGGCCCTCTGGAGCGCGTCGGGCGTCGGCGCCTGGCCGATGAGCGACCCCGGCCACTTCCGGCTCGACTCGCAGGGCGACGTCATTCTCATCGCGCGCTTCGGAGGCCTCGAGGCCCGCAAGGCCGTGCGCGTGCTGCCCCCCGCCGTCACGGCGCTGCGCCTCGAGCCGATGACCGAGGTGTTTCGACCGGGCCAGTCGCTGCCGCTCGTGGTGACCGCCAGCTACACCGATGGCTCGAGCCGCAACGTCACCCTCGACGCCCAGCTGCTCTCGCTCGATGGCCACATCGCGGCGCTCTCGGCCGGCCGCCTCACCGCCATGGCCCCGGGCCGCGCCCGCATCGTCGCGCAGTACGAAGGCTTCACGGCGTCGCGGGCGGTGCTCGTCACGGCGCGGGTGCTCGTCAGCCTCAGCAGCTCGGTTCCCCACGCTGACGTTCCGGCCGGGCGTTCGGTCTCGTTCCCCGTCATCGCGACCTTCGATGATGGCAGCGTGCTCGAGGTGTCTGAGCTCGCGACGTGGACGAGCAGCAGCACCGACCTCGCCGACGTCGACCGCGGCACCGTCACCGCGCGCCACCAGGGCCAGGTCGAGATCAGCGCCAGCTTCGGTGGTGAGCAGCTGCGCTTCACCGTCTTCGTGCAGGCGCCGGTGCTCGAGGGCATCGAGCTGACGCTGCCGGCGTCACGCCTGCTCGAGGGCCAGGTCGCGTCGTTCGCCGTCTACGGCCGCTTCAGCGATGGCGCCGTGCTCAACCTCACACCGGTCGCGGTGCTGCGCTCGTCGCCGTTCGTGAACGTGAGCCTCGGCTCCGACTACGCCAGCGTCGAGGGGCTGACGGCGGGGCCGGCGTCGGTCGAGGCCGAGGTGGGCGGCTTCATCAGCAGCGTGCAGCTCACGGTCAGCGCCGCGACACTCGAGAAGCTCTTCATCGTTCGCCCTTCAGCCGATCAGACCTCCCTCGCGAACGAGCTGCGGGCCGTCGCGCAGTACAGCGATGGAGCGTTCCTCGACGTGACCGAGCTGTGCCATTGGCGCTCGAGTGACCCGCAGCTGGTGCAGGTCGAGAGTCTGCCCGGGTCGCGCGGACAGCTCTCGGCGGTGAAGGGCGCAGTGGAGATCTCGGCGCAGCTGATGGACCTCACCGAGACCTTCGTCATCGCGCCGTGAACGAGCAGGCTACTTGGAGGCCGCGGCGCCGGTCGCCTCGGCCTTCAGCTTCGCGGCGCGTTTGCGAATCTGGGTGATGACGTCGGGCAGCGAGCCTGCCTGGCCCATACGAATGAGCGCGTCGGGCACGGCCATCTTCGGGTCGGAGTCGATGGCGTAGACGACGAGGCTCTTCGTGCCATCGCCCCAGGGCAGCACCGTCCACGAGCCGTCGTTGCGGTGGTAGCTGCCGCGCACCATCTTCCAGCCGCGGTAGTGGTGGCCCTTCGGCTCTTCTCTGACGATCGAGATGCTGTCGCTCCAGAGGTCGGGCAGCGGGAACGGCATCGACAGCTCGACGTGGCAGATGGTGCCGACGCCGTCTTCTTCCTTCACCCAGCTCTTCTTCGTGCGCGGCATGAACTGCCAGAAGTGCTTGCAGTCGCGCACCACGGGGAAGACGTCGTCGGTCGAGCCTTCGACGACGCCGATGGCCATGGCCGCGACGCCCTTGTTGTCGGTGGGCGTCAACGAGCGGGTGACGATCTCGCCGGCGTTCAGCTTCTTCTGATCGGCCTCGCTGAGCTCGGGGCTGCTGACGGGCTGCGCGAACGCGGGCATCGCGAGCAGGAGGAACACGGGGGTGAAACGCATGAGCCGCAAGGTAGCCCGGGTCGGCCGTTGGCCACTACCGCGCGAACGGTTCCCGATGATTCCAGATGGACACGAACGCGTGTCTGCGGGAGTCGTCGAGGCCGATGGCTCCGTCACGCGTCATTCACAACACCGAGGGCGTCGCGTGGCTGAAGGCGCAGCGCTTTGCCGAGTCGCACGCGGTCATCACCTCGATGCCCGACGTCTCCGAGATGAACCTGTCATTCGAGGCGTGGCGCGAGTGGTTCAGCGACACGGCGCAGCTCATCTGTGAGCGCGTGGCGCCGAAAGGGGTGGCGCTGTTCTTTCAGACCGACGTGAAGCGCGATGGGCGCTGGGTCGACAAGGCGTACCTGGTGCAACGCGGCGCCGAGCGAGCGGGCAGCTTCCAGCTCTTTCACAAGGTCGTCTGTCGCGCGCCTCCGGGCATGACGACGTTCGGCCGGCCGGCGTGGGCACACCTGCTCGCGTTCAGTCGAGAACTCACCGTGGAGCCGGGCGAAGCGACCGCCGACGTGTTGCCGCAGCTGGGAGAGATGCCGTGGGCGCGCGCGATGGGCGTGGAGGCGTGTGAGGTGGCGGTGACGTTCGTGAAGGGCAAGCCAAAGGCGAGCGTCGTCGTCGACCCCTTCTGTGGGCTGGGCACAGTGCTGGCCGTCGCGAATCGTCACGGGCTCGATGCGGTGGGCGTCGAGCTGTCACGAAAACGCGCCGAGAAGGCCCAGACGCTCGAGGTTCGCCCGCCGACGCGCGGCACACGAGAATGAGTGCTTCGCCGGGCAACCTGCGCGAACGTCGATCCCATGGCTGGGGGCGCTGACGACGAGCGGCTGTTCGACGACCTCGCTGGCCTGCTCGCGGCGAACGGCGTCTCGGATTTCGTCTTCGCGCCGATTCTGCTGCCGACCGACCAGTTCTTCCCCGACGCGTGGCGCGGAGATCTTCGCAGCGCCGAGGTGATGCTTCGTCGGCTGATGGCGCACGCTCGAATCGGGTCGCTGCCCTTCTCGCTCCGACTCGATACCGACCCCGACTGGGCCGAAGACGAGTCGTACGAACCGCCTCATCACGACGCGGCCGCCTTCTTTGCCGGCGTGAACGAGTTCGGCACGTACCTGTTCGGCATTCGGGCAGCGCACCTTGGCGAGCCGATGGCTCTGGCTGGAATTCTCGCGCACGAGACCGCGCACGCCTGGCGCTTTCGCCGTGACATCACCCAGACCCACGACGCGACCGAGGAGCGCCTCACCGATCTGAGTTCGTTGTTCCTCGGCTTCGGCGTGCTCGCCTGCGGCATCGCGCATCGTCACGACCGGGTGCTCGCAGAGCGTGGCTATCTCCCGCTCGTCAGTGTCGCGACGGGCCTCGGCCTGCAGCTCGCGCTTCGCAACGACCCGACCGAATGGAGTCGCGTGAAGGAGCAGCTCTCAGCCGACGCACGAGCGATCGTCGAAGAAGTTCGCGACCGGTGGCTCCCGCGACGGACCGAACTGCTCACCCGTCTCCGACTCCCGCCAGAAGCGACGTGGGTGAAGAAGCCGACGGCGCAGCTTCCAGCGCGGTGGGAGCCAAAGCGCGCAGCGGGAAAAGACATCGTCTTCCGCGTGAATCAGCCGCCGGTCGTGGCGGTTGGTGCGGCGCTGGCTGGCCTCGGAGCGCTCGTCGCGCTCGCCAACTGGGTCTGGTGGCCTGTGGTGATCGTCGTGCTCACACCGCTGGGCCTGCTCATTCGTCGCGACGTTTGTTCCGGTTGCGGAGCGCTCCTCGGAACTCGGGCCCGTTGCGCCGGGTGTGGTGGCGACGTGGTCGGTCGCATCAAGCGCCGAAGCGATCACCCCAGAGCCGAGTCCGCATGGCTCGCAGAAGAAGGCAACGAGCAGGCGAGCGCTGCGAAGGACATCGCGCGAAGTCTGCTCGACGACGCACGCACCGGAGCCCCATGACGCGCGAGACGCTGATGACGAGAGAGACGGCACGCCTTCGGCTGCGCATGCCTCAGGAGAGCGACCTCGACGCCTTCGCCGAGTGGTTCGCCGACGAAGAGACGATGAAGTGGATGCAGCAGCCCACGCTGGATCGTGACGAAGCCTGGCGCGTGCTGGCGATGATGGTCGGCCACTGGCACCTGCGCGGCTTTGGACCCTGGGTGCTCGAGGAGAAGGTGACCGGCCGGCTGCTCGGTCGTGGCGGTCTCTGGTTTCCCGAGGGCTGGCCGGGTGTCGAGTACATCATTCTCGTCTCGCCGACCGCGCGAGTTGGAGGCCTCGCCACCGAAGTGGGACGTGAAGCCATGCGCTGCGCGTTCGAGGTGCTTCAACTGCCCGAGCTCTTCGGCTTCATCGCCCCGTGGAACAAACGCTCCATCGCGCTGGCCAACACGCTGGGCTTCGACTTCCGCAAAACGTGGCAGCCGCAGGCAGGCACCATGCTGAACGTGTACTCCGTTCAGCGCGATGACTACCCGCGGCTGCGTGATGCGTGGTGATTGAGTCGGTTACTCGCCTAGGAGTTCGGCGTGACGGGCGGCGAGCAGCTGCGCCACGTTCCACGGCGCGAACTGGGTGATCTGCTGCTGCAGGTCGCTCATGCCCGGCTGCTCCTGGAACGCGGGAGCGAGGCCCTGCGCGAAGCCCACCAGGTTGTCGATGGAGCCGAAGTTCTGCACCGCCGCGCCCATGAAGCCCAGGCCAGTCGAGCTCAGGCCAGCGGCAGCGCCCGCGCCGTTGCTGATGAGGTTCGACGCGAACCGGGTGGCGAAGTCGGTGACGTTGGCCACCGTGTCCGAGACGCCTTTCACCATCTCGGCGCCTTTCCCCACCATACTCACGAGTGATCCGATGCCTGGGATCACCGAGAGGAACTTGCCGATGGGGCTGTTGTTGATGAAGTCGCCCACCGCTCCCGCGATGTTGCCGACCGTCTTCGCGATGCCCGAGATGGCCTTGCCAACCGACTCGATGGCGCCACCGACTGCCTGACCGATCTTCTTGATGCCGTCTGCGATGAAGCCCATGGCGATTCTCCTGAAGTGAAGTGAAGTGAAGTGAAGGGTTGAAGGTTGGTTCAGCGAAGGTTGCGCTTGATGGACCGCTTCAGCGCGTCGTTGAGTTTCGGGTCGACGGGAGTCGCGGGCGCGGCGGCCTGCTCACGCACCTGCACGCGGGGAAGGTCGTCGAAGCTCGAGGTGCGGCCCGACTTCTCGATGACCGTCTTCTCGGCGCGCAGAAAGCCTTCGACCTGCTTCGCCGACGGCACCTGCACCCCGTGCTGCCGAAGCACCTCGTCGCTGGCCACCATGAACTGCGGCTCCTCGCCGGTGACTTTGAAGTGCGCGACCAGCCCGGCGTAGTCCTGCACCGAGATGTTGAGGTTCTTCGCGATGGCCTTCGTGCGGGGGTCGGCCGCCACGCGGGCTCGGAGGGTTTCAATCTGCTGTTGGGTTTCGGCGTTCATGGGAAAGAGAACGCGCCAGCCACCACCTGCGGGACATTGGGGCCGTCGATTGTCTGATGTCGGCCGGTTGCGGCGGGGTCAGCTGCCCCGAAGGCTGCGCTCCCGGGCGAGCACCGAGACGAGCGCGACCACCGCCGCCACCGTCGCACCCACACCGAAGAGCAGGCTCACGTTGCCAGCGTCGAACATGGGCCGTGCGAGGCGACTGCCGACCGACGCGCCGACGAAGAGGCTGCCCGAGAAGAAAGCGATGGCCGGGCCACGAGAGTGAGGTGCAGCCAACGTCGCCCAGACCTGCAGGTTCGAGTGGAAGAGCACGATGGTGGCGCCCATCGCACACGCCGCGAAGACGACGCCGAACGGGCCGGGGCTCAGCGCGACGGCGGCCCAGCTCGCGACGAGCAGCGCGCCGCCGAACGACATCGCGCGCAGCACCGACACCTTGCCCGACATGCGCTTCGCGATGCGTGACCAGACGACGACCGAGAGCCCGTAGCCCGCGATCAGCAGCCCCGTCATCGAGGCCGAGACACCCGCCCGCAGCAACGTCGGCGCGAGGAAGGCGAAGAGGCCGAACAACACGCCGCCTTCGACGAAGCCGATGAGCGCCAGTCGACGAACCGCGCTCACCGAGATCGCCGCGAGCACGCTGCCCGGTTTCGTTGGAGCCGGCGGCTTGAAGAGCCTGGTCGTCGCGAGCAGTGAAACGACCGCCAGCACGCCTGCCGCGCCGAAGCCGAGGTGCCAGCCGACCGCGTCAGCCATCACACCTGCGCCGAGCACGCCCGTGGCCGAGCCGATGGCGTAGACCGAGTTCATCTCCATCGCCGCGGCCGGCCGCTCGTTCTCGGGCAGCACGTCACCAATCCACGCGATGACCGATGGCACGATGCCCGCCATGCCTGCGCCGGTGATGAAGCGCGCGATGAGCAGCGTGTCGAGCGAGGTGGCGAACACCGACGCGATGGAGCCCAGCGCTCCGGCCACCATGCCGATGCGCATCACCGTCACGCGACCCAGCCGCTCCGAGGCCATGCCCCACGGCACCTGCATCAAGCCGTACGCCAGGTAGTACGCAGTCGCGACCGCCGTAGCCTCGGCGAGCTCGACCTTCAGATCCGTCGCGATGGCCCGAACCAGCGGCGTCATCGCGAAGTTGTCGAACGCGGCGGCGAAGACTCCAACCCACGCCGGCCACCGTCGAACGCGCTCCATGCGGCGGGTGGGTAGCAACCCCTTCGGCCGGGCGCTCACTCTTCTTCGTCGTTGACCCTGAACATCTGTTCCGACACAACGGCGGGCGAACTCGTCTCTCTGTCGCTAGGACTCCCGCCCCATGGCTGAACCGGAAGTGATCACCGTCCGCGGCGCCCGCGAGCACAACCTCAAAGGCGTCACCCTCGAGATCCCCAAGAAGAAGCTGGTCGTCTTCACCGGAGTCTCCGGCTCGGGCAAGTCGTCGCTCGCGTTCGACACGCTCTACGCCGAAGGCCAGCGCCGCTACGTCGAGTCGTTGTCGGCCTACGCGCGCCAGTTCCTCGGGCAGATGGAGAAGCCCAAGTACGACACCATTCGCGGCCTCTCGCCGACGATCTCCATCGAGCAGAAGGCGGCGTCGAACAACCCGCGCTCGACCGTCGGCACCGTCACCGAGGTGCACGACTACCTGCGCGTGCTCTTCGCCAACATGGGCGTGCAGCACTGCCACAACTGCGGCCGCAAGGTGGGCAAGCAGTCGGCGCAGCAGATCGTCGATGAGATCATGAAGCTGGCGCCAGGCTCGAAGCTGCAGCTGCTGGCGCCCATCGTCGTGAACCGCAAAGGCGAGCACAAAGACCTGCTCGTCGACGCCCAACGCCGTGGGTACAGCCGCGCGCGCATCGACGGCAAGGTGCGCTCCCTGGAGGACTCGATCACCCTCGACAAGAAGTCGAAGCACGACATCGAGCTGATCATCGACCGCCTGGTGCTCAAGGCCGATCTGCGGCCGCGGCTCACCGACTCGGTCGAGAACGCGCTGAAGGAAGGAAAAGGCGTGCTCATCGTCACCGACGAGAGCGCCGACAAGCAGGCCGATCGCACGATGAGCGAGCTGAACGCGTGCCACCACTGCGGCCTCTCGTTCCCCGATCTCACGCCGGCGTCGTTCTCGTTCAACAACCCGCTCGGCATGTGCACCGACTGCTCCGGTCTCGGCACGCGCCCCGAGATGGATCCCGACCTCATCGTCACCGACAAGACGCGCTCGATTCGTGAAGGCGCAGTCGAGGTGTGGGCCTCGGGCGTGACGCGTGGCGAAGGGTGGACGGCCGATCTCGTCGACACGCTCTCGCGCGCGTTCGGCATCGATCTCGAGACGCCGTGGGAGAAGCTGCCGAAGGGTCAGCGCGACATCGTCATGTACGGCGCCGGCGGCAAAGAAGTGTCGATGAAGTGGGGTGACGCGCGCTGGAAGATGGAGTGGGAAGGCCTCGTCAACAAGCTGATGCGCGGCTTCCAGTCGACGACGTCGGAGTCGATGAAGCAGTACTACATGCGTTTCCTCTCGGACAAACCGTGCCCCACCTGCCTGGGCGAACGGCTCAAGCCCGAGTCGCGCGCGGTGAAGGTGCACGGCAAGACGATCGTCGAGGTCTCGCACCACACGATCACCGAAGCGCAGGCGTTCCTCACCGAGATGCCGCTGACGAAGAACGAGGCGACCATCGGCGCCGAGCTGCTGAAGGAGATTCGCTCGCGCCTCGGCTTCCTCATCGACGTCGGCCTGGGCTACCTCACGCTCGACCGCAGCGCGTCGTCGCTGTCGGGCGGAGAGAGCCAGCGCATTCGCCTCGCCTCGCAGATGGGCAGCGAACTTACTGGCGTCATCTACATTCTCGACGAGCCCTCCATCGGCCTGCACCAGCGTGACAACGGGCGCCTCATCGGCACGCTGAAGAAGCTGCGCGATCTCGGCAACACGGTGCTGGTGGTGGAGCACGACGAAGAGACGATGGAGGAGTCGGACTGGATCGTCGACTTCGGCCCCGGCGCGGGTGAGCTCGGCGGTTCGGTGGTGGCAGAAGGCACGCCGAAGCAGGTGATGCGCGACGAGAAGAGCGTGACCGGCGGCTACCTGTCGGGGCGGCTCGAGATCGGCGTGCCACCGTCGCGGCGCAAGGGGCTCAAGACGAAGATCTCCATTCGCGGCGCGAAGGAGAACAACCTCAAGAACGTCGACGTCGACCTGCCGCTCGGCACCTTCATCGCCATCACCGGCGTGTCGGGCGCGGGCAAGTCGACGCTGATCAACGAGATCCTCTACCCCGCCCTCGCGCGGCACCTCACCGAGTCACGCGTGATGCCGGGCAAACACACGTCGATCACCGGCATCGAGCACCTCGACAAGGTCATCGACATCGATCAGCGCCCCATCGGCCGTACGCCGCGCTCCAACCCGGCGACGTACACGAAGGTGTTCGACCCGATTCGTGAGGTGCTGGCACAGACCGCCGAGGCGCGCGCGTTCGGCTACACACCGGGCCGCTTCAGCTTCAACGTGAAGGGCGGGCGCTGCGAGGCGTGCGAAGGCGACGGCGTGAAGAAGGTCGAGATGCACTTCCTCGCCGACGTGTACGTGCCGTGCGAGGTGTGCGGCGGAAAACGCTTCAACGAGGCGACGCTGCGCGTTCGGTACAAGGGCAAGAACGTGTCCGAGATGCTCGACATGTCGGTGCGCGAGGCCATCGAGCACTTCTCGGTGCACCGAGACATCATGCGGCACCTGCAGACGCTCGATGACGTCGGGCTCTCGTACCTGAAGCTCGGGCAGCCTTCGCCGACGCTCTCGGGCGGTGAAGCCCAGCGCATCAAGCTGTCGCGCGAGCTCGCGAAGGTGGCGACGGGACGAACGCTCTACATCCTCGACGAGCCGACGACAGGCCTGCACTTCGAAGACATTCGCAAGCTGCTCATCGTGCTGAACCGGCTGGTCGACGCGGGGAACACGGTGCTGGTGATCGAGCACAACCTCGACGTCATCAAGTCGGCCGACTGGGTGATCGATCTCGGCCCCGAAGGTGGCGACGGCGGCGGCAAGATACTCGCCGAGGGCACGCCCGAAGAGGTCGCCGAGGTGAAGGGCTCGTACACCGGGAAGTACCTGAAGCACGTGCTCGAGAAGGGGCGGAAACAGCGCGTCGGCGTGCGCGTGGCGGGTTGAAACCACGAAGGGCCGACCGATTCACACCGTCGGCCCCTGAGGCAGCGGGTCGATCAACCCATGCCGCTCGAGCGCTGGCCGCAACGACGCGTCGAGCTCGAGCCGCACTCCGCGATGGAGCACCACCAGCGGCGTGAGCCCGGGCACCAGCTCGTCCCACAGGCCCTCGTACACGAGCGTTCCGATGCGAACGACCTCGAGCGACGGCAGCCGCACGTCGAGCACCTCGTCGAGCACCGCCGACAGGTGCGCGGTCGAGAACGACGACACCGGCATGGTGATGACCAGCGAGCGCAGACGTCGCGCGACGGCGAGCGACTCGAGCTCACGCACGAGCTTCGGCAGCCGAGAGCGGGGCGGCGGCGCGACGCGGCCGTGGCGCTGGTACACATCGGCCGCCTGACTGCGCAGCTCCACCGACTGCAGGAAGCCGCGCCGCCACCGAAACGTCGCCAGGGAGCTCGCCATCTGCAGCGCGCCGAGCAACGCCTTGCCATGCAGCGCGAGATGACGACGCTCGGCCTCGACGAGACGCGGATCGCCCGGGCGCGCCTCGAGGGCCAGCTGCAGGTGCATGAGGGGGCCGCGCGGGTCTCCCGCTGACTCGAGCGCATCGGCGAACACCGCTACCGCGTGGTCGTCATCCAGGTCCGTGAGCGTTGGCGTCATGACGGCTGCAGACGGTGCGGCCGGGAGCGGCTGACCGAGTACGCTTTCGCCCATGCGCGCCCTCTCCTTCGCCGTGCTCGTCGTCGCCGCCCAGGCCCTCGCTGATCTGCCGCCGCCCGACCTCGAGCTGCCCAGCGGGAGCGCCGACTACAAGCGCACCATTCGTGTCGTGCAGGCCGCGAAACGGAAGAAGCGCACCACCGCGCAGCTGGCGAAAGACGTCGTCGCGCTGAAGCTCAAGCCCCACCCCATCGGCTGCGAGTACTACTTCCTCACGCCGCCTCCCCCGCCGCCGGGCATCACCTTCGAGCCGAAGTCGATGCCGAGCGATTGGGTGGGCACCTTCGGTGAGGTGGCGATGGTGCACCTCGGCGGCTGGGGCCTGAGCCGCGAGGAATACGACGCGCTCCACACAGCAGCACACGGCAAGCTGCCCGGCTTCCCCAACTGCGGGCAGCCGCAGGCGAAGAAGTAGCCCCGGGCAGACGACATGGCGGCAGCTATGGTGCGCCGCCATGCCGACCGAGACCCCGAAGGCGAAGCTGCCGTCACAGATTCCATTCATCATCGGAAACGAGGCGGCCGAGCGCTTCAGCTTCTACGGCATGCGCAACGTGCTCACGAACTTCCTCGTGGGCTACCTGCTCATCGGCCTTGCCGAGCCCGAGCGCGCGGCTGCGGCGAAAGAGGTGTTCCACGTCTTCGTGATGGGCGTGTACTTCTTCCCGCTGCTGGGCGGCTGGCTGTCAGACCGGTTCCTCGGGAAGTACCGCACCATCTTCTGGCTCTCGCTCGTGTACTGCGTGGGCCAGGTGCTGCTCGCGCTGTCGGTCGAGAGCAAGCCGGGCTTCTACACGGGGCTGTTCCTCATCGCGCTCGGCTCGGGCGGCATCAAGCCGTGCGTCTCGGCCTTCGTTGGCGATCAGTTCGATCAAACGAACAAGCACCTCGCGAAGCTCGTGTTCGACGCGTTCTATTGGATCATCAACTTCGGCTCGTTCTTCGCGTCTCTGCTGATTCCACCGCTGTTGTCCGCGAAGCCGACCGTCATCACCTGGAACGAGGCGGTGCTCTTCACGCTCGATACGCCGTTGCCGCGCCTCGCGTTCGGCATTCCGGCGATCCTCATGGTGCTGGCGACGGTCATCTTCTGGGCGGGGCGGAAGAAGTACGTGAACGTTCCGCCGACGCCGAGCGATCCCCACTCGTTCAGCACGGTGTGCCTCACGGCCGTGATGGGCGGCGTTCCGGGGCTCGTGCTCGCGGTTGTCGGCGGCGTGGGTGCCGTGGCGTCACTCGTGACCGCGATCTGGTTGGGCGTGGTGCCGGCCGTGTGTCTCGCGATCGTCGTCTTCCTCGTGTTCGCGGGTGGTGGCGCGTGGCTGCAGATCGATCGCGCGCGCGGCAAACACCCTGACGAAGATGTCGACGGCGTTCGGGCGGTGCTGCGCGTGCTCGTCATCTTCGCGCTCGTGACGCCGTTCTGGTCGCTGTTCGATCAGAAGGCCTCGACGTGGATTCTGCAGGGCAACGCGATGGAGCTGCCGGGCTGGAGCTGGTTCAAGAGCGCCGCGCAGATGCAGGCGCTCAACCCGCTGCTGGTGATGCTGCTCATCCCCTTCAACAACGTGGTGCTGTACCCGCTGCTGCGGAAGATCGGCGTCGAGCCCACGCCGCTTCGTCGCATGGGCACCGGCATCGCGTTCTCGGGCCTCGCGTGGATCGCCGTGGCGATGCTTCAGGTGACGATGGACGGCGGGCAGAAGTTGCCGGTGCTGTACCAGTCGTTGCCGTACGCGCTGCTCACCTTCGGAGAAGTGCTCGTCTCGGCGACGGGCCTCGAGTTCGCCTACAGCCAGGCGCCCGCGAAGCTGAAGGGCGTGCTGATGAGCTTCTGGAGTCTCTCGGTCACCATCGGAAACCTCTGGGTGCTCGTGGTGAACGCGACCGTGAAGAACGAGACGGTGACGAAGGCGATCGGCGAGGCCGGCTTCGGCGTGATGGCGTTTCAGATGTTCTTCTTCGCCGGCTTCGCGTTCGCCGCCGCCGCCGCGTTCGCTGCGTACGCAACGCGGTACACACTCGTCGACTACTACCGCAAAGCGTGAGTCACTCGAGGCAGCCGCAGCAGGCGCTCGCGTTCGTGCTGCCAGGGAAGGCGCACCACCCGCCGGCCTTGCCGAGGCTGATGCAGCGCGCGTTGCAGTCGGGCGTTCCGGCTCCACCGCCGCGGCATTGATCGCAGCCTTCCGACGTGCACGCGCAGCACATGCCGGCAGACGTGCTGCCAGGGTTGCCGCAGACGCCAGTGCTCGCTCCGCCAGAGAAGCACGCGCTGGGACATGAGAGGCCGGTGCCGACGCACGCCGTGCAACCGCCGCCCGCAGGCAACGACACCGTGGTCGGGAACGCGACGGCGATTCGGTTGCGGTCCCACGTGGTCACGCTCGCGCCGCCGAACCAGATGCCCTGCACCACGCCCGCGTTCACCTCGAGGAACGGCGTCACCTGACCGAAAGCGTCGTACGGCTGACCGCTGATCGCGAAGAGCCGGCCCTTCGACGCCCAGCAGATGCCGTCGGGGCTCGTGTACCAGTACGTGCCGTCGCGGCCCTCGGCGACCATCACGTACACCGAGCCGACCTTCTTCACGTCGACCGCGCCGGCGTTGAGCACGATGGGGTTCGCAGGGTGCTTGGTGAAGGTGATGCCGTCGGTCGAGGTCGCGTAGCCGACGTGGCGCGCGCCGTTTCGTTGGCCGTCGAACCACATCTTGTAGACACCGTTCTCCAGGAGCACCGACGGGCGCCCGACCTTGTCCGCGTCCCACGAGCCGGGAGCGCCGACCGAGAGCACCATGCGGTCTTTCGTGAACGAGGTGAGCGAGTTGGTGTGGCCGACGGTGTTGCGCGCGAGCCAGATGCGGTCGTTCTCGGCGACGTCGGCGTCGGTGTAATACATCGCCCACGAGCCGCTGCTGACGATGACGAGGCTGGGATCGTTGACGTGGTTCGAGGTGCCGCGATCGAGCACGGCTTGCGGTGCGGCGTCAGACGGCCACTTGCGCCACTCAGCGCGATCGCGCGACCAGGCCATGAAGATGCGGTCGTGACCGTCGCTGCCCTGGGCTCCGTAGAACATGACGTACTGGCCCATCACGCGTTGGATGTCGGGGGCGTAGATGTTGTTGAGGCCGTGAACGGCGGCTCCGGTGGCGGGGAGCATGACCGGGTTGCGGCTCCAGGGTGTGAAGGAGGTCGGCCAGCCGACGGGCGTGACGTCGCACGTCGCGCCAGCGTCCATTGAGCCAGCATCGATGACCGAGCCGGCATCGATGACAGTGCCAGCATCGACGACGGAGCCAGCATCGACGACGGAGCCAGCATCGACGACGAAGCCAGCATCGACGACGGAGCCAGCATCGACGACGGAACCAGCGTCGACGACGGAGCCTGCATCGACGACGGAGCCGGCATCGACGACCGAGCCGGCATCGACGACGGAGCCGGCATCGACGACCGAGCCGGCATCGACGACGGAGCCGGCATCGACGACCGAGCCGGCATCGACGACCGAGCCGGCATCCACAACCGAGCCCGCATCAACTCCAGCGTCGGATCCGCCATCACGACCCAGGCCTGCATCGACGAGGGCATTGCTCGCAGTTCCGATCAGCGGCACCAACAACTCGGGGGCATTCGACGCGTTCGTCGAGATCACGAGCCGCGCGGCGTGACTGCCAGTTCTCCGCGGGGTGAAGATCACCTTCACCACCGCCACCTGCGATGGAGCCAACATCGTCGGCGTCGACGAGCCGAGCGAGAACGACGGCGCATCGGCTCCAGTCAACTGCACCGAAGTGAACGAGAGACTCGCCGACCCACGATTGGTGATCGCGATCGATCGCTCGAGCGACACCTGTGGCCGCACGTCACCAAAATCGAGCGCGCCGGGGTCGACGTCGATCTCTCCGAACGTGCGAGTGACCTGAGGGCCGCAATTACAGGCCGGGAGCAGCACGAGAACGGCCAGAGCGAGCGCGCGAGACATGACACCTCATGACGTATCGGGAGCCGTGAATCTTGCGCGAACGCCTCTTCGACGGGGAACGAAGTTGACGCTGCGCTCCTGCGAGCAAGAGTCCTCAGCGTGCACCGGCGGGGGAGCAGGGTTTCGATGTGCCTCGCAGTCTCGGAGTCACGTTCCTTCGGGGCATCCCCGAGGGTGTGGAGCAGTGAGCCGTATCGTCGCGACGACCCTTTCGGCACCGTGTGCCGGTCCGACGTCGCAGAGCTGGTCAGGCTGTCCTCCCGACCGGTGCACGTTTGAGCGATCGCGCGCGCAGCCCCTGGCCGATGCCGACGAGCGTACGGCGCGCTGATGCCCGCTTCATCGCCAGCCAACGGTGGAACCGCTCCGACCTGCTCCGCGCGCTCTCGGTGGAGTTCGGAAGTTCGGGGCTTCCGCTCCGGCAACTGGTCGACCTCCTTCTTCGGAAGGTCACCGATCCGAAACACGATCTCGAGACCATCAGGCGCCTGGTCGAGGGCAGCCCTCTCGGGGTCGAGCGATACAGTGCCTTCGCGCATCGCGAACGGCCGGTCGAGCGTCATCAGCTTCCGAATTTCAGGACCCCACCCGACCTGCATGAGTGGCTGGGACTTCCACCCGAGTGGGCGAGCTGGTTCACCGACCTTCGCGAGCTCGAGAAGAAGGCCCAGCCCCCGAAGACGCAACACTACCAACGGTGGTGGACTGCGAGACGCTGGTCGATTCCACGCCTGATCGAAGCGCCGAAGTCGCAGCTGCGACGCATGCAACGCAAGCTGCTGCACGACTTACTCGAGCGAGTTCCCTTTCATTCTGCGGCGCACGGTGGCGTGCGTGGTCGTTCAGCGGTGACCCACGCAAGCCTTCACTCCGGTCGTCGAATCGTCGCGCAGTTCGACCTCGCCGACTTCTTTCCGTCGATCACCTTCAAGAGGGTGTTCGGGTTCTTCGTGGCGCTCGGCTACCGCAGGCCGCTCGCGCGCGATCTGGCGGCGCTCACCACGACCAGCACGCCTTCGGCCCAGCTCGCGCTTCGAGATCTTCACAGTGGCGCCGACCGCGTCGTCTTTCACCAGCTCGTGATGCGCTTGCGGGAACGGCACCTTCCACAGGGCGCGCCGACGTCTCCTGCGCTCGCAAATCACCTGGCGTTCATGCTCGACCAGCGCCTGAGCGAGGCAGCGACTTCGATGGGCCTGACGTACTCGCGCTACGTCGACGACCTCGCCTTCTCTGGTGATGTCTGCGTCTCGCTGCCGCGACTCGAGCGTCTCGTCGAATCGATCGTGCTGAGCGAGGGCTTCGCGCTGCGACACCGGAAGAGTCGGCTTCAAACGAGCGCGACCCGACAGCGCGTCACCGGCCTCGTCGTGAACGAGAAGCCGCAGACGGGACGAAAGGAGTTCGATCGCTTCCGCGCGCTGCTTCATCAGCAGGCGAAAGCTCCGACACTGGCGCGCGCCGAACTCGAAGGAAGAGCCGAGTGGTTCAGCACCGGGAATCCGACGCGCCGGGCGAAGCTGCGTCGTCTGCTCGACGCGATCAATTCCGCTGCTGCATCCCCTGCTGCTGGAGCTGCTGCATCAACTGCTGCCGAATCTCAGGCGGCAACTGATCGAGCCCGTTGATGCCGCCGTTGCCGAAGTTCGGGGGCGGCGGAGGCTTGTTGAACAACGCCGCTCCAGCGCCCCACGAGTTCCTCTCGGCCGCCGTGGTCGCGTAGACGAGGTCGTCGGCGTTGCCCTTCACGAACACGTCGCCGCCCGACTCCGCGCCGAAGGTCAGCTTCACCGGCTTGCCATCAACCACCAGCTCGATCGTCGTCGACGCCGCTCCGAGCGCGCCCTTTTCGACCACCTTCGCCGCGCGGAACGTCTTCAGCTTGTTCAGCTGCACCAGCACCTGGCTGCCATCGAACTCGGGAGACGACTTCGGCTCGACGAGCTTCCACGTCTCGCCCTCCTTCGCGACGATCGTCTTCTTGCCCGCCGCCGTGATGGTCGCCTTCGTCACCTTCGAGGGATCGAACGCCATCAACGTGAGGTCGCGCAGGCCTTCGAGCTTCTTGTCGAGCTGCTCCGCGATCCACGTCGCGACCACGTACTGCTGCGCATCACCCTCGACCTTCAGCGCGAAGTTGCCGTCTTCACGCTTCGTCGCCGCCACCGTCACCTTCGTCGTCTTCCCGTCCTTCGTCGACAGCGTGAACACGTTCGCCTTCGAGAAATCGCCGTCAGCCGAGAGGAAGTCCTGCGCGGTCAGCGAGGTCAGCTGCGATGCCAGGCGCTGCGCCGCCGCACCATCGAAGCGAAAGCCCGCCGGAGCCGCCGACCCCAGCGTCCACGTCGTGCCGTCGCTCTTCAACGAGTACGACTCTCCATCGGCGCGAGCCACGTCGACCTGCGTGACATCGGCCAGCGCTGGCGTCGCGATCGTCTTCTTCCGCCACGCCGTCACGTTGCGCTTCACCTGCCACGTCGCCGCCGACTGCGTCACGAACACCGCGTCGCCATCAGCCTTGCGCACGTACGTTCCACCGCTCTTCGACGCCTTGCCGAGAATCACCGTGAACGACTTGCCACCGCCGCTCACCGCAACCGTGGTGCCCTTGTCGCTCGTCACCTCGTACTCGGCGTGTTTGTCAGTCTTGTCATTCACGAAGTCAGGCGCCTTGAACTCGGCGAGCGCGCTCAGCACCGCCTGCACCTGCGCGTCATCGGCCGGGAACTTCACGTCGGCCTTGGCGGGGTCGGCGACGGTCCACCCATTCGCGCCACGCTCGAGCTTCGCGGCGTTCGCTCCAGTGACGGTCACGCTCTCGATGGCCGCGGTGGAGATCGTCGGCACGTCGAACTTCTTCACGCCAACAGACACTTCCTTCTCGCGCGTGGCGAAGAACGCGAGGAGCAACACGACGAAAGCGCCAATGGCCGCGAGGGTCGGTTTGTTCATGACGAGAGCCCGTTAGACGGTGACGGAGGAGCGGCTGGCCTCACGCATGCGCCACCGCACGACGCCGAACAGCGCGAGCAGCAACGGCAGGCCGAGGGCGTTGCCGAACTTCACGAGGTTTCGAGTCGAATCCGACAGCTCGGCCTGCAACGTCGGCAGCGCGAGGCCACGGTTGCGCATCGCGAGCAGCGCAGGGTCGAGCAGCATCCAGTCGGCGATGTTGAGCGCGAGCACCTGGTTGCCGCGGTTCTGCATGAAGTCGTCCTGGAAGAGCGCTGCGGTGCCGACGACGATGACACGCGCTTCACCCTTGCTCTGCGCGATGACGGGCGTGCCCGAGCCCGACTGCGTCGCCTCGCTCGCGAAGTGGCTCTTCAGCGTGCCCGCGACCTGCGCCATGAGCGGATACGGACCGGCGGGCGTGATCGTCTCGGCGCGCCAGTCACGCTGCGGGCTGATGTTCGGCGGCTTGTTCTCGAGCCAGCTCTTGGCCGAGGAGCGCGCGAGCACGGTGGCCGTGGTGCCTTCGACCTGCTTCACCTCGAGCGCCGTCGTGAACGGGAAGAGCACGTCGCCGAGGCCAGCCGTGATGACGGAGTCTCCTTCGAGGCGCGGCACGACCGGCAGGAACGGGTACGGCACCGGCTGGTTGATGACCATGAAGCCGCGGCGCTCGCTCACGTTCACGTTGCCCGACTTCACGTCGGCGACGAGCCGCTCTCCAACCGTCACGCCGTACGTGGAGAGCATCGCCGCCAGACCGTGCGTCGCTTCGCTCGGCTCGAAGGTGCGCAGGTCGACCTGCACCGAGTCGAGGAAGAACGCGACCGAGCGACCCTCCATGAGGAATTGATCGATGGCCTTGAGCTCGTTCGGAGCGAGAGCCTTCTTCGGCCCGAGCACGAACAGCGCGTCGAGGCCGGCGTCGAAGCGATCCTTCCCCGACAGCTCGACCGGCCGCAGCTCGTACGTCTGCGAGAGCATCGTCTGCAGGTAGCGGTACTTCTCGGCCAGCTTCGGCTCGTCGTGGCCCTGCAGCACGCCAATCACCGGCGTCTTCGGGCGCGTCATCTTCCGCACCAGCGTCGTCAGGTCGTATTCGAGCGACGACACGTTCTGGACCAGGGGAATCACTTCCTTCTTCTCCTGGTGCTTCAGCACGAGCGCCATGTACGCGCGCTTCGTCTGCTGCTGGTCCTCTTCGATGACGCGAATCTCGACGGGCTGAATGCCCTGCCCCGTCAGCTCCTTCTCGATCGACGTCGGCTCACGGAAGCGGCGGCCGAAGATGTCCTGCTTCACTTCCTTCTTCGCTTCTTTGTCGGCGTCGGTCTCCTGAGACTGCGGGTCGACGAACTCGAACGCGAGCTTGCCCTTCGAGGCCGCGCGGAACTCTTCGAGCAGGTCACGCACATAGCGGGCGTTGCTCGAGTACGGCGCCGGCAGCTGCTCGGTGAAGTACGCCGTCACGACGACGGGCTCTTCGAGCGCGGCCATCGTGTCTTTCGAGGCCTTCGACAACGTGTACGCCTTGTCGCGGGTGACATCGGCGCGGGCGAACAGTCGAACGCCGAGCACGTTCAGCAGCACGAGGCAGCCGGCGACGGCCGCGACGAAGACGGTGGTCTGTCCTTTGCGGTTCATGAGTGGGCTCCGTTCACAGCCGCGTCGACTGGATCTGGCGCGCCGTCATGAGCAGGCCGATCACGGTGAGCGAGAGGTAGAAGATGAGATCGCGCGTGTCGATGACTCCGCGGGAGATGTTCTCGAAGTGGTAGTCGACCGAGAGGAACTCGGCGACCTGCGCGAGGGCATCGGGCAAGAGCGGCGCGAACTTGTCGACGAAGTAGAACGCGAAGCACAGCACGAGCCCGAAGATGAACCCGACGATCTGATTCTTCGAGAGCGCGCTGCCCCACAGCCCGAGGCCGATGAACGCCGAGGCGAGCAGCAAGAGCCCGAAGTAGCCGGCGAACACAGGGCCCCAATCGAACGAGGGACCCGGTCCCGTGAGCGCGGAGACCGTGAACGCGTACGGCAACGTGCACGCGAGCGCGACGCCCACCATGCCCAGAGACGCGAGGAACTTGCCGAGGGTGATCTGCCAATCGTCCATCGGGAAGGTGAGGAGCAGCTCGAGCGTGCCGCTTTTGCGCTCCTCGGCGACGGCGCGCATGGTGATGGCCGGCACGAGCACGACGAAGAGCACCGGCGCGACGCCGAAGAACTGCCGCAGCGACGCCTGGCCTGCGAGGAAGAGCGTGCTGAAATACAGCCAGCCCGACAGCAGCAGAAAGCCGCCGAGCACGATGTACGCGATGGGCGAGATGAAGAAGCTCTTGAATTCCCGCCGTGCGACTGCGAGCGCGCCGTTCATGCGGCCCTCCGGGTGTCGGTGAGCTTGCGGAAGGTGTCTTCGAGGCTGACCTGCGTGCGGCGCAGCTCGAGCAGCACGAGGTCGTGTTTCACCACCGTCTCGAACAGCACGCGGCGCACGTCATCGGCGCCGTGCCGCAGCTCGAAGCCCAGCGTGTTGGGTCCATCGCCTTCGACGCTGTCGACACCCGAGACACCAGCCATCGCGGCGAACGCGTTTCGAATCGCCGTGGCGTCGAGCGCCTGACCGTGACGATGCCCGACCACCACGTGCACCTTCGCTCCGCCTTCGGTCGAGGCCGCGGTGAGCCGCTCGGGCGTGTCGTCAGCGACCAGCCGCCCCTCGTTGATGATGAGCACGCGCGAACACGTGGTCTGCACCTCAGAGAGAATGTGCGTGGAGAGGATGACCGTCTTCTCCTTGCCGAGATCCTTGATGAGGTTGCGAATCTCGACGATCTGGTTCGGGTCGAGGCCGGCGGTGGGCTCGTCGAGAATGAGCAGGTCGGGCTCGTGCAGAATCGCCGCGGCGAGACCGACGCGCTGACGGTAGCCGCGCGAGAGCTGGTTGATGTCTTTCGAGACGACGCCGGTGAGGCCGCAGCGCTCGACCGCGTTCTTGATGCGCTGGGCTCGCAGGTCCTTCGGCACGTCGCGCACGTCGGCGATGAACCGCAGGTAATCGACGACCATCATCTCGTCGTAGAGCGGGTTGCTCTCGGGCAGATAGCCGATGAGCTTGCGGGCTCCGACGGGGTCGGCGACCACGTCGATGTCACCCACGAACGCCTTGCCGCCGGTCGGGTTGAGCGACCCCGCCAGAATGCGCATCGTGGTGGACTTGCCAGCACCGTTGGGCCCGAGAAAACCGACGACCTGACCGCGGGGCACTTCGAACGACAGCCCCTTCACGGCCTGCGTGGGCCCATAGTGCTTGGTGAGTCCTTCGATTCGAATCATCGATGAAGGCATGCGAGCACCTCGAAAAAGACGGGCGCTTCACTAAATCGCCCAGCTTTGGTGTCAAGGGCGGCAGGCTCTGAAATCTCTGCGGAGTCGCTGACGCGCGAGGGTACCGTGCCGGCCGATGCTCAAAGTGATTCCGCTGGGCGGCCTCGGGGAAGTCGGCCTCAACACGATGGTGTTGGAGCACGGCCGCGAACGCGTGCTCGTCGACTGCGGCATCTTGTTCCCCCGCGCGGAGCAGCTCGGCGTCGACATCGTGGTGCCCGACTTCAGAATGCTCCACGAAGACCCCGACTCGCTGAAGGCGGTGGTGCTCACGCACGCGCATGAGGATCACCTGGGGGCGCTGCCGTGGCTCATTCGCGAGTACCCGGTGCCCATCTACGGCACGCCGTTCACGCTCGCGCTCGCGAGACATCGGCTCGAGGAGGCGGGGCTGAAGGCCGACCTGCGCTCCATCGGCCCCGGGAGCGCGTTCGACATCGGCGAGCACTTCGTCATCGAGCCGGTGAACGTGACGCACTCGGTGCCCGACGCGGTGGGCCTGGTGGTGACGACGCCGTCGGGAACGCTCGTGCACTCGGGCGACTTCAAGCTCGACCAGTCGCCAATCGATGGGCGCCTCACCGACCTCGCGCGGCTGGGTGAGCTCGGCGAGCGCGGCATCGACCTGCTGCTGTCTGACTCGACGAACGCCGAGGTCGAGGGGTGGACGCCGAGCGAGACGCTGGTGAAAGAGACGTTCGAGCGGCTGTTCACCAACGCTCCGAACCGAATCGTGGTGGCGCAGTTCGGGTCGCAGCTGCACCGTGTACAGCATTTATTGTGGCTGGCGCAGAAGCTGGGGCGGCGGGTGGCGTTATCGGGGCGCAGCCTCCAGCGCAACGTCGAGCTCGCGCGAAGCATTGGGAAGCTGCAGGTGCCCGATGGGCTGCTGACGAACCTGGATGATGCCGCGAAGCTGCCGCGGGAGCAGGTGCTCATCATCTCGACCGGTGCGCAGGCCGAGGTGCGATCGGGGTTGTCGTGGCTGGTGTCTGATGAGCCCGGGCCGCTGCGACTCGAGGCGGGAGATTTGTGTGTCATCTCGGCGCGCGCGATTCCCGGCAATGAGCCGAACGTGGGGTTGTTGTTGAACAAGCTGTACGCGAAGGGCGTGAAGGTGGCGTACCCGGGCAATGAGCCGGGCGTGCACGTGTCGGGGCATGCGTCACGGCAGGAGCAGCGACGGTTGATCGAGACGGTGCGCCCGAAGGCGTTCGTGCCGATTCATGGAGAGCTCAAACATTTGCATCGGCACCGGCAGGTCGCGACCGAGGCGGGCATCGAGGAAGGGCGCTCGCTGGTAGCAACGAATGGCGATGTGCTGGGAATCGATGTGCATGGGCTGCACACCCTGGGGCGGGCTCCGGTGGGGCAGCTGCCGATGCGACGTGAGGGATTGGCGCCGGTGAGCGAAGCAGCGATGCAGGAGCGCAGGTGGCTGGCAGAGACCGGCGTGGTGATCGCGGTGGTGGTGCTGCAGCAGGGCGGCGGGAAGATTCTGCATGGCCCGTCGACGTCGGGACAGGGCTTGTCGGGTGACGAGCAGGCCGCGATTCAGCTCGCCGCCGAGGGAGCCCAGCTCGAGTTGAAGGGATTGTCGGAAGCCGTTCGAGGTGATGACGAACGCGTGCGCGAGGCGATGACCCGTGGCGTGCGGCGGGTGTTCAAACAGTTATTCGGCTCGCGCCCGTTCGTTCACGCCGTCGTCGTCCGCGTGTGACAAGCGAACGTCGTCTACCCACCTTGACATTCGCAGGAGCGGAGGACCTAGTGCGGACGCCCGTTGCTCAACTCTTGGGGAAATCAAATGTTCACAATAGCAAGTATCGCAGGCTTGGTGCTCGCGGCAGCGGGACCGGTGTTGATGCCAATCAAGAAGCCGCTCGTTTTTGTAGTTCAGACCGACCCAGTCGAGGGAACAGCGCTTGACTGGTACCAAGAGTTCAAGGACGGAGAGAGCCTCCAACTCCCGACCGAACTGCAGCTACTCGCTCCAGACTCGTTCTTTCAGAACGACTCGGCCACAGCCACCGTCTCCATTGAAATCGACACGGTCTTGTGCAGCTACCCCTGAACTCGGTTGCGGAGGATCCGCGGACGTGATCTTCCCGGCGCATG
>JBEOKA010000184.1:0-5712 GCA_040275325.1 Myxococcaceae bacterium
TTGATCGTCTTTCGCGACAGCTGCAGCACGTCGGCGACTTCTTCCTGCGTGAGCCCGTCGATGAAGAGCAGCGTGGCGACCTCCTGCTCGCGCTCGGTCAAGCCCTCGAGCCAGGCCTGGAGCAGATCGCGCGTCTCGAGCGCCTCCTGGCCATCGGCCTGCTCATCGATCACCGTGAGCCCGGCCGGTTCGCGAAGGCTGCGCGAGCGCAGCATGTTGAGGCTGATGTTGGTGGTGATGCGGTACAGCCAGGTCATCGGCCGCGCTTCACCGCGAAAGCTCTGATGGGCCGTGACCATCTTCTGAAAGACCTCCTGCACCGCGTCCCAGGCGTCGGAGTCGCGCCCGAGCAGACGTCTGGCCCGTCGAAAGACGCTCGGGGCATGACGACGGTAGAGCTGGTCGAGCTCTGCGCGCGTGAAGCCGGCGTCCCCCGCCACGTGAACCATCCCTGCCGGCCGTTGGACACGCGAGGCCTGCCGCGTGAGACATCGTCGGCGAAAAGAGCGAGCTGCTTAGCGGCGCATGAAGCGGGCGCGCCGGCCACCACCCATGAACTGGGGCTGCTGCATCGGCGGGCTCTCGAGGCCGAACTGCCACCAGCCGGGCTCCCAGGCCTTCATCTTGAGCTTCTTGTCGTTCTGCAGGGCCGTGAGTGCGCTCTTGAGCTTCTCGTCGCTCGGGTTCTCGGCGACACCACGCGCGAGCACCTTCAGGGCGCCATCGACGTCTTTGTTCTGCTGCAGGCACCATGCGTAGGCAGCCCACACCATGCCGTCCTTCTTGCCGTGCTTGACGGACTCTTCGAAGGAGACGCGCATGGCGTCGTAGTCCTTGCGCTGGAAGTGGATGGCGGCCTGCATCGCGCGCGCGAGGTAGCTGCGGGGCGTCGTCTTCGAGAACGCAGCCATGGCGGCCTCGGTGTTCTTGAAGAGGTGGTGAATCATGCCGATCTGCGCGTGCAGCTCGCTCTCGATGAGGAACTGCTCCTTGCCGAGCGGGAGCGCCGCCTCGAGCATCTTGATCACCTTGTCGGCCTTGACCTTGCGCTCCTTCTCGTTGGCCGGCATCGCCTCGAACTCCTTCTTCACGTTCTCCATCACGGCCTGCACCTTGACGAAGGTGCGGCGCGCGACGACGACGTAGACGCCGAGCATGACGATGGTGCCGGGGATGATTCCCGCGATGAGCGAGAAGCCAGCCAGCTTGATGACGACGGTAACGACGATTCCGGCCGCGAGGGCGTACACCAGGTTCAGCATGCGGCGGCCTGTACCTGACGGAGCGTGGCCACGACAAGGTGCTTCCCCCTCGTCTGGAATCTGGTACTCACCGCGTCGTCGACGAGAACGGCCTTCTGTCGAAACTGGTAGACGAGGCGGACTCAAAATCCGCTGCGGCTGACCCCGCGTCCCGGTTCGAGTCCGGGGAAGGCCACTGTTCGACTCTGCGCTTCACCCCTTCACGGGGACCAGCGCGTTCAGCCAGCCGATGAGGTCGCGGGTGACGTCGTCGCGGTTGGTCTCGTTGAGCAGCTCGTGCCGGGCGCCTTCGTAGACCGTCAGCTCGACCTTCGTGAGGCCGGCTGCCTGGAGTGCGGTGGCGAGCTGACGGGCTCCCTTCGCGCGTTCATTCGCAGGGTCTTCGCCGCCCGAGATGATCCGCACGGGGAGCGTCTTCGGCAGCGCCGCCTGGCGATCGGTGCGCGAGATCTCGGCCAGCAGATCGAGCAGCTCGACCCACAGCGAGGTCGTGGCGTCGAACCCGCAGAGGGGATCGGCGACGTACTTGTCGACCTCGGCGCGATCCCGGCTGAGCCACTCGAACTTGGTTGGACCCAGCTTCGCGAACGGCTTGTTGAAGGCATCGAACGACAGCCCGCGAAGAATGGAGCTCTTCCCAAGCGTGCCCAGCCGCAGGCGTTCGATTCGTGCCACGTAACGGCCGGCAGAGGCGAGCGCGCTGGGTTTGCCTGCAGAGGCGGAGAGGACGACGCCGGTGAGCTCGCTCGCGTGCCGGAGCATCAGCTCCTGCGACAGGTACGAGCCCATCGAGTGGCCGAAGAGCACGAAGGGCAGGTTGGGGTGCTCGTTCTTCTCGAAGCGCATCAGCTCGGCGAGATCGTCGACGACGCGGTGAATGCCGCCCTTGCCGAAGAAGCCCAGCTCGTCGGGCGTGACCGCCGTCTGTCCGTGACCGCGATGATCGTCGGCGAACACGACGAAGCCCTCGGCCACGAACTTCTCGGCGACGCGCAGGTAGCGCTGCGAGTGCTCACCGAGGCCGTGGGCGATGTGAATGATGCCTCGAAGCGTTCCTTCGGGGAGCACCTTGCGCACGAAGAGGGCTTTGCCGTCGCTTGCCTGATGCCAGAACTCGGTCGTCTTCATGAAGCGCTCATGCACGAGGTCTCAGTCAAATTCGAGCACTGACGATGCCGTTGCAGGTGGAGTAGGGGATGGTGGCGATGACGAGCGACCAGAGCGGGAACACGACGATCGTCGGACGGGCTTCGCGGGCGGGGGCGACGGCCGTGATCGAAGCGCACCTCGCAGTGCTCAAGGGCAAGCCGCTGCGCGCCGCGATCTCGGAGGCGCTGCAGAAGCACAGCAAGCTCGGCGGCAACGATCGCCGCTTCGTCGCGTTCGCCGTACGGGAGCTCTCTCGTCACCAGCGGCTGCTCGATCTCGCCGCGAAGGCCCGGGGGCGGGCGCCGTCTTCCTTCAACTTGAAGGGTGACGAAGCGATCTTCCGCTACGCGCTCTGGCGCAAGGTGCTCACTGGCGCCACCGTCGAGCGCACGATGGTCGAGGTCGCGCTACCCGGCCCCGTTCGGCCACGCTCGATCCCCGACGCGATCATCAAGGACGAGCTCGCGAAAGACGTGACGCTCGAGTTCAGCAGCGACCCGCTCGATCGCGCCGCCACCCAGCACTCGTTTCCCAACTGGCTCGCGAAGGCGATCGCTGATGTCGCTCCTGCCGACGAACTCGACGCCATCTTGAGCGCGCTCAACCGCGAGCCCTTCCTCACCATGCGCGTTCGCCCGAACGGTACCCGTGACGAACTGCTGCCGATGCTGATCGATCATGGCTACCCGGTGAAGGCGTGCGCCGAGCTGCCCGACGCGATCGTCGCGACCGACGAAGGCAGGGCGATCTTCGAGTCGAGGTGGATGAAGGAGGGCCGCTTGCAGGTGATGGATCTCGGCAGTCAGCTGCTCGCCGATCTCTGCAAAGCGAAGCCGGGCCAGACCATTGTCGACTACTGCGCCGGCGCGGGCGGCAAGTCGATCTTCCTCGCCGACGCCGTGGGGCCGAACGGTCGCGTCTACGCGTTCGACAACTCGGCGAAGCGGCTGGCCGAGGCGAAGTCGCGCTGTGGCGAGCTCAAGCTGCGACACGTGAGCTTCCCGCTCGAGCCGCGCCTCGACCTCGCCGACATCGTGCTCATCGACGCTCCCTGCAGCGGCACCGGAACACTGGCCCGGGAGCCCGATCAGAAGTGGAAGCTCTCGAAGGACAAGGTGGCCGAGCTGCAGAAGACCCAGCTCGAGATCCTCGAGAAGGTGGCTCCGAAGCTGAAGACCGGCGGGGTGATCGTCTACGGCACCTGCAGCGTGCTGCGCGACGAAGACGAGACGGTGGTGGAGCGATTCCTGGCGAAGCACCCCGCGTTCAGCCTCGACGGCGCGCCCTTGCGGGTCTGGCCACATCGCCTCGACGGAGGCGGCTTCTTCGGTGCCCGGCTCGTGAAGCGGTGATACCGTTTCGGTCAGCCCTCGTTTTCGTGGAGTGATGATGCCGCCTCCGAGCAACAACGACGTCGTGCTCAAGCAGATCCAGGCCGCGTGGGACGAAGCCCAGGCCCAGCTGCGTACGCTGCGGGAGCAGGTCGAGCACCTCAACCAGATCGCTCAGGCGAAGGTGTCGTCGAAAATGCTCGAGCGCGACATGGACCGGGCGTATCGCGATCTCGGCGAGGCCGTCTGGGCCGAGGTCTCGAAGGGCCGCCTGCAGCTGGGCAACAACCTGTCGACCGTGCGCAAGGCGCTCGAGGTCGTGACGGGTAAGATCCAGGCGCAGAACGCGTCGATCAACGATCTGCTGGCCGAGGGCGCCGAAATCGCCAAGCGGCTTCAGGAAAAAATGACGGCAGCGTCGAAGGGAGTAGCGCCGCAGAACAAAAGACGGTAAACGACGCGCGTCTTTTGGGCCTTCGGGCCAGACATCAAGTGAATATGGGGTCATAGCTCAGCTGGGAGAGCGCCTGAATGGCATTCAGGAGGTCCACGGTTCGATCCCGTGTGGCTCCACAGAGTTCTCGAGAGAGGGCTTCGGTTCATCGCCGAAGCCCTTTTTCTTTGCCCGGATTGTCCGACCCTGGCTCCGCCTGAAACACGAAGGGCGTCCGCTCCGTTTTGGAACGAACGCCCTCGGGCCCAACACGACGTGAAGACGATTACTTCTTCTTCACCTCGAGCAGCTCGACCTCGAACTGGAGGACCGAGTTCGGCGGAATCGACGGGGGCGCGCCGCGCTCGCCGTACGCGATGTCAGGCGGGCAGATCAGCTTGGCTTTGCCACCCGGCTTCATCATGCCGACGCCTTCGGTCCAGCACTTGATGACGCCGTTGAGGGGGAACTCGGTGGGCTGGTTGCGGGCGTACGACGAGTCGAACTCCTTGCCGTCGAGCAACGTGCCCCGGTAGTGCACCTTCACCGTGTCTTCCGGCTTCGGGCTGTCGCCCTTGCCCGCGGTGGTCGAGATGAAGATGAGCCCCGACGCCGTCTTCTTGGCGCCTTTCTCCTTCATGAACTTCGCGAGCTGCTTCTCGGACTCGGCCTTCGCCTTCGCGTTGCGCTCGCCGGCCTTCGCCTGGAGCAGCTGATCGACCTTCGGGCCGTACTCCTCGAGCTTCACCGCGAGCTCTTTGCCCTGCGACGCATCCATCACGCCCTTGAGCACTTCATTGAGCTCGGCCTCGGACAGTTCAGCCGACGCGATCGGCGTGCGCTGCGCGAGGAAGGTGCCCAGCACGTAGGCGACCTTGTTCACGTCCTCAGGCGAGAGCGGAGCAGGGGGCGGCGGCTTGGGCGGCTCCAGCGGGTTGACCGGCGGAACCACGGGCGGCGTGTTGGCGACAGGCGTCGTTCCACCCGAGCCCGTGCCGTCCTTCTTCTCGCTGGGGCAACCCGTCAGGGCGAACACGACCACGATCATCGAAGACAGAATGCGCGACTTCACTGGGCACCTCCCGGCGCCGGAGCAGGAGCAGGAGCAGGAGGAGGCGCCTTCTGCACCTCGAGCAGCTCGACCTCGAACGTGAGCGTCGCGTTCGGGGGAATCGAGGGACGACCCATTTCGCCGTAGGCAATCTCAGGCGGGCAGATCAGCTTGGCCTTGCCGCCCGTCTTCATCTTCGCGACACCTTCGGTCCAGCACTTGATCACGCCGCCGAGCGGGAACGTCGCCGGCTCGTTGCGCTTGTACGAGCTGTCGAACTCGGTGCCGTCGATGAGCGTGCCCTTGTAGTGCACCTTCACCGTGTCAGCGGCGGTGGGCTGATCGCCCGCGCCTGCGGCCGTCTCGATGTAGATGAGGCCAGATGGCGTCTTGGTGGCGCCCTTCTCGGCGGCCATCTTCGCGACGTACTCGGTGCCCTTCACCTTCTCCTTCGCGCCGCGCTCTTCCTGCCGCTGGCGGAGGAAC
>JBEOKA010000185.1:0-8831 GCA_040275325.1 Myxococcaceae bacterium
CTGCTGCGCATCGAAGACCTCGACCCCGACCGCTCGAAGCCGGAGCACGTCGACGGCATCTTCGAAGACCTCGAGTTCCTCGGCCTGGAGTGGGACGGCGAGGTGCTCCATCAATCGCGGCGTGGCGAGGTGTACCGCGACGCGCTGGAGCAGCTTCGTCGTCAGGGCCGTGCGTACGACTGCACGTGTTCGAGGGCCGAGGTCGCGCGCGCAGCGTCGGCGCCGCACGTCGGCGAAGAGGGCCCCGTCTACCCCGGCACGTGTCGCAACGGCGCGAGCCCAAAGCCGGGGCGACAGCCGAGCGTGCGGTTTCGCGTGGCGCCAGGCGTCGTGCGCTTCGTCGACGAACTGGCAGGCCCCTTCGAGCAGAACGTCGAGCACGCCATCGGTGACTTCATCGTGCAGCGCACCGACGGTGTGGCGAGCTACCAGCTGGCCGTCGTCGTCGACGACGCGGCGAGCGGCGTGACCCACGTGCTGCGAGGAGACGACCTGCTCTCGTCGACGCCACGCCAGCTGCAGCTGCTCGACGCGCTCGGGCTTCCAGCGCCTTCGTATGCGCACGTGCCGCTCCTCCTGCAGCCCGATGGGAAGCGGCTCGCGAAGCGTGATGGCGCGACGACTGCGGCGGGCTTGAGGCAGCGTGGCGTCTCGGCCGAGACCATCATCGGCCTGCTCGCAAAGTGGAGCGGCCTGGGCGACGGCACGCCCGTGAGCGCTCGTGAGCTCGTGCGCGGGTTCTCACGCTCCCGGGTTCGTCGCGAGCCGACCGTGGTGCACGACGACGAGCTGGTGGCCCTGGTGCGGTGATGCGACGCGAGCTGCTCATCATTCTCGGCGTACTCGTGCCGTTCGGCGTGCTCGTCGTGCTGGGCCTCGTGTTCCTGCGGCACGAGCCGCTGCCTCCCGTCGAGCCCGTGGCTGTTCCAGCGAAGCCCGAGGTCGTGCTCGCGCCAGTACCGCCCGCTCCGTTGCCGGCTCCGCCCCTCGTGGACGCAGGCCGGGCCGAAGTCGTCGTCGACATACCGAAGGAGCTCGCCGCGCCGCTCGCCGCCGTCACGCCCGAGGTGATGCTCTGCTTCCGTGACGAGCGCGCCCACCTGAAGACGCTCCAGCGCCTCGAGGTGCGCTTCACCCCGACGGCCGATGGTGGCTTCTCGAGCGTGCACGTGCCCGGTCTCACCAACCCGCTCATCGCCGCCTGTGTGGAGGACGTGTTCGACGAGGTGCGTTTCGCTCCGACTGGAGCCGAGACGTTTCAGCCGGCGATTCACACCTTCATCTTCGACCCGTCGCGAGACTGACGGTACAGTCCCAGTCCCTTCCGATGCGGCACACCATCGAGCAGCTCGGGCCGAAGCACCTCGAGGCGCTCAAACAGCTCCTCGCGAAGGACCCGACCCACAACCTGTACCTGCTCGGGGTGCTCGAGGAGTTCGGCGTCGTCTGCGACCCGGCCCGCGCGCCGTTCGCGTTTCACGGGCGCTTCACCGAGGGCGAGCTCAACGCCGTCATCTTCGTGGGCGGCTCGGGCGGTCTCGTCATTCCCTCCGCCGGCCCGCTGGGCGCCATCACCGAGCTCGCGCGCTCGCTGGCGACGACGGTGCAGCTCAAGTCGTGCATCGGCGAGAAGATGCTCGTCGACGTGCTGGTGCAGCACCTCAACGCCCAGGTGAAGTTCTCGAAGACGCAGCGGCTGTACTCGGTGTCGGCCGACGACCTGGGGCCCTTCACCAACCCGCTGCTGCGCGTCGCCACCGAGGCCGACCTGTCGCAGCTGGTGCCCCTCGCCGCGGCCTGCGTGAAGGAGATGCACGAGCGAGACCCGCTGGCCGACGACGCCGATGGCTTTGCCCTGCGCGTGAAGCAGCGCGTGATGACGAAGCGCACCTACGTGCTCGAAGAGAACGGCAAGCTCATCTTCAAGCTCGACATCGGCAGCCGCTCGCAGTTCGGCGCCGAGCTCGAGGGCGTGTTCACCTCGGCCGACTTCCGCGGCAAGGGCGTGGCGACGTTGTGCCTCGGGCAGATTTCGCGCTTCCTGCTCTCGTCGCTGCCTCGGCTCACGGTGCGCGTCGACGACTCGAACTCGGCGTTCGCCAACATCGTGCGCAAGGTCGGCTACGTGGGCGGGCGAGCGCAGCGCTTCGTCTGGGGCGAGTAACGAGGAGGGCTCGAGCGAATCGCCGAGTGGCTTCCGGCTGGGGACGAGCAGACGGCCGAACGACTCACCGCCCACGCAGCACGCAGCGGCCACCCGAACACCCGGCCGTGAAGGAGCCGGGAGCCGGGCACGCTCCACACGACGGCGCGTTCGCCGAGTTGCCCTGAGAGAGCCCGAAGGGACTTCCCTGGCCCGTCGCAGACTTTCGCACCGGAGCCGGCCGCACCTGCTCGACCGGAACCGCGCGCGCCGTCGGACAACACCCGCACGGCGACGACCAGCACGCGCTGCCGGGCGGAGGGTTCAGGTCGACGCCACAGTCACGGTCGGCCTTGCAGTCCGATGGCGGTGGGAGGGAGATGATCTCGACCCGCTCCGCGACACAGCGATTGGCACGGCAGACAGGGCGAATGGGCGACGGCATCAGCGCCGCGCAGGCGATGTTCTCGCACGGCTCTCTCGCGCACCGCACCGCCCTGCACTTCTGCGAGTCGAGCGTCGCGCGGGTTCTCGTCACCGCGAACGGCTGCGTCGGACAACACGAGCCACAGCAGCCGCTGAACGTCGACGAGATGCAGTCGGCGTCGCTCGCGCAGAAGTCGGGGTTCGCCGGAGCTGGGCGGTCGCGCGCCTCACAGCGGCCCGCCACGCACACGGCCACCTTCGGGCCTTCGTCGACCTTCGGGCACGGCCGGTTGCACTCGGGCACGGAGCAATCGATGACGGCGCACCGCCGCTGCTGCTGCTCGAGGTCAGACCGCAGCCACGCCGAGGTGTGCGGGCAGCAGTTGCCCGAGCAGCACCCCTCGAAGGTCGTCAGCACACAGTCACCATCAGACGAGCACCCGACCTTCAGCGGCCTCGACGGCACGTCGGCCCACGCGAAGGAAGCCAGCAGCAGCGTGGCGAGCACGGCTCTCATGACGAGGCTCCTTCGTCTTTCGGCGCGAGGAAGAACGGCTTCGGGTCGGTCAAAAGGCGCCGCAGCACCGCGCGCAGCAACGAGACCTGCGCGCCGACACCGAGCCCGCGCGAGCGCAGCGCCACCACCAGCGCCAGCGTGAAGCTGACCGCGAAGTTGATGCTGGCCACCATGGGCACCGCGAGCAGCGCCCAGCCGAAGCCCGGCACCCGCACCAGCTCGGCGCCGTGAAAGAGGCCTGCGTAGGTGAGCTGCCCCATCACGAAGGTGACGTGCCGCACGTCCATCGGCAGGCCCACCAGCCTGAACCCGAACGGCATGAAGCCCAGCAACATGCCGAAGCCCGCGTTGCCCCCGAAGGCGGCGATCTGCGTCATCACCCGCTGCGAGAACGTGCGCGCCTTGTCGCGCCCCACCAGCCGCCGCAGCCACCGGTTCGACGCCAGCGCGCCCGACAGCTCGTTCACCACGAACCAGTTCTCGACCGCGCCCGCGATGATGGAGGCGAGCCACAGACACACGCCCGTCGCCGCGGCGAACACGAGGGTGCCGCTCGCGAAGGGGTGATGCACCGTGACGACCTTGCGCGCCGTCTCGGCGTCGAGCACGTGCCGGCCCACGGTGAGCTGCGCGATGACGTCGATGAGCACCGCGACGGGAATGACGGTGCCGACGTTGCCGACGAGCGCGGCCAGCTGCGTGCGTGAGGCGCGCGCCACGAGGTCGACGAGCGGGTCGAGCGAGGTGTCCTGGCCCTGGCGCTCCTCGATGCCTCCCGCGAGCGTGGCCGCCGTCATCGAGGGCTGCTTCGTCGCGAGCGAGAAGTGGGCGAACTGCATCGCCACGAAGCCCCACGCGTAGTTGAGCCCGACGAAGACCGAGTCGAGCAGCAGCGGCAGCTTCGCCCACGAGATGAAGAACTTGAGCAGCACCATCAACGCGGTGAGCGCGCCGCCTCCCGCGGCCGAGTCGAACATGCCGTGCTGCTCGGCCCTCGTCTTCGTCAGGTAGTGCTCGCCCGAGCTCGAGGTGCGCTCTGCGATGCGGCGCGCGAGCAGCGTCGTGGTCGACTTCCACAGCGTGGCCAGGCTCTTCTGCTCGATGAGGCCCGTCACCAACTCCTTCTCGAGCTGCGTCCACGCCACCTCTCGGCGCGCTTCATCGTCGCTCAGCACCGAGACCAGCCGCTCGAGCCGAGCCAGCATCGCGCGCGCCCGCTCGAGGTCGAAGACGAGGTCGAGGCTGATGCCCGTCTCGTCGAGCCCGTCGTGCACGAGCTTGAGCACCTCGCGACAGTCGCGCAGACACGCATCGACCGCCGCCGCGCCGCCCGTCTGGTTCACCAGCGCGAGCACCACCGACGTCAGGCGCACGAAGGGAGACTCGGACGGCGCGACGCCCGAGGCCTGCTGCACGAGCGGCTGCAGCCCGATGGCCGACACCTGCGTGGCGAGGTTGAGCGAGGCCTCGCGTGCGCCCTTCAGCATCATCGCGTCGATGGGCGCCTGGTCGAGCCCGAGCGCGCGCTCGAGACGCGTTCGCACGGGCTGAGACAAGCCGAGGAACCACGTCACCGAGGCGCGGCGGGTGAAGAGCCGCTCGAGCATGCGGGCCAGGTCGTTGCCGACGGGAGGCGCCGGCATCACGTTGTCGGCGATGCGGGTGACGATCTCTCGGCCCATGCCCGGCTGACGGGGAAGCCCGACCTGCCCGAGCAGCGACGTCGCCGAAACGCGCTGCACGAGCGCCGTCAGCACCGAGCGCACGCCCTCGCGCGTCGCGGGCACCTCGTCGAAGACCTCGAGCAGCACGCGCAGGCGGGCGTCACGCTCGGTCTCGCCTTCGCGGCGGCTGGGCACGTGCCCGCGCTCGAACACCCAGCCCACCACGTCTTCGAGCCACTCGATGACCGCGTCCTGGTCGCCTTCGGGCCGCGTCGACAGCAGCAGATGCAGTCGACCCAGCACGGGCTCGCGCACGTCATTCGCGCCGAAGCGCGTGACGAAGGTGCTCCGGTCGAGAAGGTCGAGCTCGGACATCGAAGGCCGACTGTCTTACGGGCCGATGGTGAACTCAACCTGTCGCGCGGCAGCCGAGTCGATTGCGCAGCTCGACTTCGCCCACCGCTTCGTCGGACCCGCGTCGACCGAACTCGACGGAGCGCCTACGGCAGAATCGTGAACTCGACGCGCCGGTTCGCCTCGCGGCCTTCCGCGGTGTCGTTGGTGTCCTGCGGCTTCTCGCTGCCGTAGCCGACGGCCTCGAGCCGCGCCGCCTCGACCCCACGCAGCACCAGCGCCGCCTTCACCGCATCGGCGCGGGCCTGCGACAGCTTCACGTTCGCTTCTGCCTTGGCCGCGCTGTCGGTGTGCCCCTCGACGCGCAGCTTCTTGAGCTCGGGGTGCGCAACGAGCACCGCGCCCAGGTTGTCGAGCAGCCCGTTGGAGCGCTTCTGAATGCTGGCCTTCCCGTTGTCGAAGAAGACCTTGTCCTTGATGAGAATGCGCTCGGGCGTGATGACGACCAGCTGCCGCTTGTCGACGGGACAGCCCTGGTTGAGCCGGGTGCCTGACTCCTTCGGGCAGTTGTCTTCACGGTCGACCACGCCGTCGCCGTCGGTGTCGGGCCACGGGCAGCCGCCGTTCTCGGTCGCGCCGGTGACGGTGGGGCACATGTCGAGGCGGTCGACGATGCCATCGACGTCACCATCGACGTCGGGGCAGCCCTCGTTCTCGACGATGCCGAGCTGGGCGGGGCACTTGTCTTTGCGGTCGATGAGGCCGTCGGCGTCGCCGTCGAGGTCAGGGCAGCCTTCGTTCTCGGCCGGGCCGCGCTCGTTCATGCAGCGGTCCTTCGCGTCGGGCACCTGGTCGCCGTCATTGTCGAGGTCGGGCTTGCCGTCGTCGTCTTGAAAGCCGTCACGGTCTTCGGCCTCGAGCGGCGCCTCATCACGAACGTTGGGCACGCGGTCGCCATCGCGGTCGAGGTCGGGGCACTCGGCGAGCTCGTAGGGCAGCCCTTCGATGCAGGCGGGGCGCGTGGGCTTCGCGTTCGAGAAGGCGGCGCCGAGGTAGGCGCGCGCCTGCGGCGTCGTGGGCTCTCCCCAGAGGCCCGGGCCGGCGGCGGCGAAGAGCTCGACGTCTCCGACCAACCACCGCACGCCGATGAGCGCCTCGACGCCGATGCGATTGCCGGTGAGCGGCGTGAAGACGCGAAGCGAGCCTTCACCTCGCGGCCCGTCGAGCGAGACCGACGTCATCATCGCCGCGAGCGAGACCTGCGAGCCGTTGGTGTCGAGCGCGTTTCCCGTCAGCCCCGAGTAGTCGACGGTGGGCCGCAGCACGCCCGCGAGCTCGACGCCGAACTGCAGCTCGCGAAAGACGTGGCCGGCGGTGATGCGAGGCGCGAACTCGATGCCGCCGTTGCCGAGCGAGGCGCCCGTGCCGACGGGAATGCCGACGCCGAGGCCAGCCGAGAGCAGCAGCGGCTTCGTCGCGTCAGTCCAGATGGGGATGCGAACGTTCAGCCACGGGTTGCTGAGGCCCGCCTGCGCCACCGGGAGCTCGCTGGAGCCGCGCTGGTACATCGTCGCGGGGATGACGGCCGAGACCTCGAGCCAGTCGAAGAGGCCCAGCGCTCCGAAGACCTGCAGCCCGAAGCGGTCCGACACGAGCGTGCGGTTGTTCGTCGAGCGCATCGGCGCGTACCCGAACGTGAGCGACGCACCGCCGCGAAACTGGCCGCCCTTGAGCGTCTGGCCGTTGCCGACCCACAACGAGCCGCGCCCGCCAGGCTCGAGCCACACCTGCTCGAGGTCTGAGGCGGGCACCTGCGCGAACACCGAGGTGCTGATCAGCGCGAGGACCAAAGGCAACCGGCTCATGCAGCAGCAAAAGCACAACCGGTCACCGCACTCCAGCATCGAGCACGGGCCGTGTTGACGCTCAGCGAGAACGTCCCCCTCAACTGCTCAGCGAAATGTCCGCGTGTTGAGTCCAGCTACCGCGAGCCAGGCTGTTGCTGCGGCGCGCGCACGCAGACGGTCGCCTGACAGACGGCGGTGCCTGGCACGTCGGGAACACACCGCGCTCCCGCACACAGCCTTGGGTCGCGGCCACACGGCCCGAGCCGCGCGCACTTCTGACGAAGCTCGAGCGCTGCCCGTTTCGTCATCGGAACCGTCGGCGAGGGACAACAGCCGCAGCCGCAGTCGCGCGCCATGGTGCAATCGGCGTCGGTCGTGCACGCCGGCTCGGCACCGAAGAGCAGCATCGTCAGCAGGAGCGCGCTCACGAAGCCAGCCGAGCACGGTCACGCGAGCGACGAAAGCCGCTGGTGTGCTACCTCGCGCCCATGCTCCGACGGTTGTCGCTCGCGCTCGTCTTCCTCGCCTCGTGTTCGAAGCCCGCTGGGACTCCCGTCGACTTCCGCCGCGCCACGCCGCCTGGAACCGCCCAGGGCCCGGCCGCCGCGACGTTCGCGCAAGACACCATCACCGTCGCCGAGCTCAACCAACGCTTCGCCGAGATGAACCCCTACGCGCGCGCCCGCTACCAGACGCTCGAGCAGCGCCGTGACTACGTCGAAGGCCTCGCGCGCTTCGAGCTCCTCTCGCAAGAGGCCATTCGCCGCGGGCTGCACAACGACCCCGACGTCGTCGAGGCCGCGAAGCGCGTGATGGTGCAGGAGCTGCTCAAGCAGGAGCTCGACGAG
Source organism: Myxococcaceae bacterium (assembly GCA_040275325.1). Classification (GTDB taxonomy): domain Bacteria; phylum Myxococcota; class Myxococcia; order Myxococcales; family Myxococcaceae; genus Xiheimicrobium. Next base: position 7,800 of record JBEOKA010000185.1, read on the forward strand.
CGCGCCGAGGCCATCAGCGATGGGCAGGTGAAGCAGTACTACGACGCGCACCACGACGACTACGTGAAGCCGGCGATGACCCGACTCGCGCACGTGGCCTTCTCGAAGGAGCACCGCGCGCAGGCGCTGGAGGTGCTCACGCAGGCGAAGGCGCTCGCGCCGATGGACTACGCCGGCTTCGGCAAGCTCGCGCGAGAGCACTCCGAAGACCCATCGACGAAGGTGCTCGATGGCGACCTGCGCTTCCTCTCCAACGAAGAGCTCGTCACGCGGCTGGGCCCCGAGGTGAGGGCAGCCAGCGAGAAGCTCGAGCGCATCGGCGACGTCGCGCCCGAGCTGGTCGAGACGGCCAGGGCGCTGCACGTCATCAAGCTGCAGGGCCGCCAGCAGGCGCTCAACCTCTCGCTCGAGCAGGCGAGCGCGTCGATTCGCCAGGTGCTGCTCAACGAGACGCGCCAGGAGCGCTACCGCGCGCTGCTCGAGAAGCTCAAGGCCGACGCGCGCTTCAAGCTCGACGAAGACGGGCTGGGCAAGGTGGTCGTCGACCCGAAGGCGCCCACGCTCGAAGCACAGGGTCCACAGCCGGGCTTCGTGCCGGGGCCGCAGTCACCTCCGCCGACCCGCTGAGCATCAACACATCGACAGCCCCCGGGTTGAGGTGCAGCGGGAAACCACCTATGGCCCCGCGCATGCGCACTCCCGCTCTCGTCGTCGGTCTCGCCCTCGGCTTCGTCTTCGCCTCCATCGTCTCGTGTGGAACGGCGCCGCGGTGCACAGCCACCACCTGCCCCACCGGCTGCTGTGACTCGAGCGGGCTGTGTCAGTCGGGCAGCTCGGCATCGGCGTGCGGCTCGAAAGGAACGGCCTGCGCGGCCTGCGGCGTGACGGCCTCGTGCGTCGCCGGAGCCTGCATGCAGAACATCGGCGCCGGCGCTGGCTCGGCAGGAACCGGCGGTGGAACGTCAGGCACCGGCGGCGGAACGTCGGGCACCGGCGGCGGAACGTCGGGCACTGGCGGCGGAACGTCGGGCA
>JBEOKA010000186.1:0-12437 GCA_040275325.1 Myxococcaceae bacterium
GGCTGCACTTCCACCAGCTGCACTTCCACCGGCTGCACTTCCACCCGCTGCGCTTCCCCCACCCGCGGCCCCGCCACCGAACGAGATCGTCCCCTCACCGGGCGAGAGTTCATACGGCCCGACCTCATTCGGACCGGGCTGAACCAACACGCCATCGACTCGGAGCGGCCGAAGCCCCTGCTTCTCGAACGCCAGCGAGTACACGCCAGTGGCCAGGGACTCGAAGACGAAGGCCCCCGCGGAGTCGGTCGTCACGTTCGTCGTCGTGCCCTTCACCGCGCGCACCTGGACCGCCGCGATCGGCGTGCCGTCAACGAGCGCGACCTTTCCCGTCAACCGCCCAACCGGGGCCTGTCCCGGGCTTGCCCTCAACGTCACCGTGCCGACCCGTTTCTCTTCGGCAGCTGCTACCGAGAGTGGTGTGGCCTCGGGCGAGTAGCCGCTCTTGAAGAACGCGAGCACGAGCTCGCCTTCTGGAACGCCCGTGAGCACGAACGACCCGTCATCTCCGGTGCGAGCGACCTGCGGCAACTGAGGCAGGAAGACGTCGACCCCGCTGTGGCCTGTCGGCAGCTGCGCGCGATCACCGAGCAGCACTCGACCGGTCACCGTCGCGTTTCGTCCGAGCACCACGGTGCCGAGGTTCACGTCTTTTCCAAAGCCCGCCTGGAGCCCTTCGAGCGTGAACGCGCGCGCACGATCTGGCGCTCCGTCACCGTCGACATCGAACTGGAACAGCAACCGGCCCGAGCTCGTCGTCAGCCCCGAGAGAATCACGGCGCCATCATCATCGGCCGTCGCGGACTGGCCCGTGCTCACGAGCGTCACCGTTGCCCGCTTCGCAGCCACCAACTCGGCCCGCCCGGGGACCGCGGTCACGACGTTCGCGCGGAGCGTTCCAGGCTGAACCTGCTGTCGTTGCGGTAAGCCGACATCGAGACAGCCGGCGAGCGCGAGTGCCAACCAGAAGAAGCGCTTCATGTGAACGTCCCCCACCAACAGCGATGCTCAGAGCCCGACAGCGTCACGAACCCGCTTGATGACCGGCGCAGCATAGCCGCGCGCCTTCTCTGCGCCCGCCTTCAGAATGCGCTCGACCTCGGCCGGCTCATTCGCGAGATCGTTGTAGCGCTGGCGGGCGGCGCCGAACTCCTGCTTGTACCCCTCGAGCAGCAGGCCCTTGAAGTAGCCGTAGCCGTTCGTCTTCGGTTCGCCGCCAGTCCTCCAGGCCTTGTCGGCGTCGGCGAACGCAGCAGGCGGCAGCACGACCTTGAGCAAGTCGTACAGCGGCTGGTTCTCGGTCGGCTTCGGAGACTCGGGCGGCGTGGAGTCGGTCTTCACCGATTTGATCTGCTTCTCGACCTCTTTGTCGGGAGCGAACAGATCGATCGTGTTGCCGTAGCTCTTCGACATCTTCTGGCCATCGCGGCCCGGAACGACGGCGGTCTCATCACGCGTGCGTTCGACGGGCAGCTTGAAGACGCCCGGCTTCTTCGACTTCTCGCCAGACGGGTCCTGCGGGTCGTAGCCCTTCGTGTACGCGACGTTGAACTTGGTCGCCCAGTCGCGCGTGAACTCGAGGTGCTGCTTCTGATCGCGCCCGACCGGCACCACGTCACTGTCGTAGAGCAGAATGTCGGCAGCCATCAGCACCGGGTACGCGAACAACCCGAACTCGGGGTTGGTGATGCCACGGTTCTCGATCTTGTCGCGGTAGCTGTGCGCGCGCTCGAGGTTCGACATGGGCACGACGCTGCCGAGAATCCAGTACAGCTCGGTGACCTCGGGAATGTCGCTCTGTCGAAACAGGGTCGCCTTGTTCGGGTCGAGGCCAAGGGCGAGATACGCCAGCGCGGTCTCGAAGGTGAGCTGCCGCGCCTGGAGCGGATCCTTCACGCTGGTGAGCGCGTGGTAGTTCGCGATGAAATAGAGCGCGTCGCCCTCATGCTGCATGCGCACGAACTCGCGAATCGCGCCGTAGTAGTTGCCGAGGTGAAGCCGACCGGAAGACTGAACGCCGCTCAAGGTTCGAAGTGCCATCGCGCGCCTTTGTGACGAAGCAGACGGTCAAAGTCCACTCTCGCTGACAGCCCCGCTCGTCCTGCACGGCACTCACGTCGCTGAGCGCTTCGCCTTCGAGCGCGGGTGGTGCTTGTCGTAGGTCGTGCGCAGGCGCTGGCTGTCGACGTGCGTGTAGATCTGCGTCGTCGCGAGGTCGGCGTGCCCGAGCATCGCCTGCACCGCGCGCAGATCGGCGCCACGCTCGACGAGGTGGGTCGCGAACGAGTGACGCAGCTTGTGCGGAGACAGCTGCTTCGTGATGCCGGCGGTGCGCGCGTGGCGACGCAGCAACTTCCAGAAGCCCATGCGCGAGAAGCCCTTCCCTCTCGGCGTCACGAACAGCGCCGATGACTCGCGGCCCTTCAAGATGGCGGGGCGCGCAGCCGAGACGTACGTGCGCACGTGCTCGATGGCGTGGCGACCGAGTGGAACGATGCGCTCCTTGCGGCCCTTGCCCATCACCATCACGTAGCCGTCGATCAGGTTCACGTCGTTGATGCCCAGCTTCACCAACTCGCTCACGCGCAGGCCGGTCGCGTAGAGCACCTCGATCATCGCGCGATCGCGCAGGCCGGTGACGGCAGACACGTCGGGCGCCTTCAGCAGCGCCTCGACCTCATCGAGCGTGAGGAAGATGGGCAGCTTTCGCGCGTGCTTCGGCGTGTCGAGATCGTCGGTCGGGTTCCCCGGCGACAGCTTCTCGTCCTCGAGAAACCGGTGAAACCCGCGCAGCGCTGCGAGGTGACGGGCGCGACTGCGGGGCGCCAGGCCCTTTCGACTCAGCCACGCCAGGTGCTCGAGCACGTCATCGCGCGTGGCGGCTTCGACGGCGATCTTCCGGCGGCTCAGCTCTCCCAGCCAGTCGCGCACGTCCATCGCGTAGGCGTCGACGGTCTTCGGCGCGAGGTTCCGCTCCGCGCGAAGGAAGGTGACGAAGGCATCGAGCAGCGCGTCGCTCACGAAGGTGATTCTGCTGCATTCGCGACCGTCGCCCAAACAACCTGTCAGCCGCGCGCGAGGAGCGATGACATTTCGTCGCGACCAGGGAACTTCTGGAGCCGCCCCTGCGCCTGAGGCCGCTGGCCCACCGCGTGCTAGCGCAGCTGCCACCACTCATTGGAGGAGTCCATGCGTCTGATGCTCGCCGTCGTGCTGCTCGCCGCGCCAACCTTCGCGGAAGAGCTCGTTGCTCCGCCGTCGCCGCCGCCAGCTCCGACGATCGCGCCAACGTGGTCAATCGGCGCCGGGCTCACGTTCTTCGCCCCGAGCAGCCAGATTCTCGCGACAGGCAGTGGGCTCGGCGGGCTCACCACCCTGAGCACCACGACGCCGGTCAGCCCGAGCGTGTCGATCGAGCGGCTCTTCTCATCGCAGTTTGCGCTGGGGTTCGGCCTCGAAGCCTCACTGCAGTCGAGCAGCGTGACGGGTCTCGCAGCGGCAGGTCCGAGCGGATCCATCGGCCTCGGGGTGAGCCCGCGCTTCATTCTCACGAACCCCGACGCGCCCGTCGCGTTCACCGTCTACTCGACCGTCTTCGGTGGCTACGCGAGCGGTGGCCAGGCCGTGCTTGGCCCGTCGGGAACGGCGCTGACCTCATCGCTCTCGTTCGGCGTGAGCGGAGGCGTCGCTCTCGAGCTCAAGCTGCTCGAGCGTCTGTCCGTGCGCGCGCAGGCCAACCTCGCGCGCTTCACGTTGTCGCGTTCGCGCATCGTGGTGTCTGGAACAGGAACGAGCGAGTCGATCATCGACGGCGTCGGGATCAACATCATCCCCACGCCATCGCTCGAGCTTCGCATCTACCTCTGAAGAATCACCCGCCGTCGCGAGACAGGGGCGGCTTCTCACCCGGCTCTTTGCGACGCGCGACGATGACGCCGTAGGTGGCGCTGGCTTTTCCACCCTGCGCCCGGTGCACCGCGATCTCGGCCTTCACCTGCTTCACGGCCTCGGTCTCTGCAGGCTGGCGGGCGAGCGCGAGCTCGATCTCTTTGTAGAACTCGTCCATCTCGGGGTCGCCGAGGCTCTCGACCATTTCGGGCTCGAAGCCCTCGGGCTCCATCGAGAGCAGCGTCTCGCGCGGAGAGACGATCGAACGGCCGAGCCGATCAGCCCAGCTCTCGAGCGCGACCTTCGCGGGCTGCCGGCCGACGGCCATGACGTACGTGAGCGCGAGGCGACCCTTCTCATCGAGCCACGGGCGGCACTTGCGCGCGAGCGCGTCGGGGTAGCCGGCGATGCGCCCGAACGAGAAGATCCCGTCGAACGACTTGTCGGGGAAGTTCACCGTCGCGAGCGGCTGCACGAGCCACGTCACCTTGTCGGCGATGCCGGCCAGGCGGGCGCGCTCCTTGAGCGTGTCGGCCACCTTCTGATCGGGCTCGACCACCGTGATGGTGCAGTTCAGCGCACGGGCCAGGGCGAGACCGCCGAGGCTGCCGTGAAGCTCGAGCAGCCGGGAGCTTCCCGTGAAATGCGCCGCCTGCGCGAACCGACGCAGCAGCGATTCGCTCTGGAAGAGCCGACGAGCTTCAGCGGGAAGATACAGCGGGAACGGATCGGCCATGGGCGCACGCAGCCCTTACACAGTCTCTGTCGCCCTGTCATGTCCCCGAGGTCGGGAACGGGTCAGAGGTAGTAAAGGATTCGCTTCTCCTGGTGGAGCTGCAGGTAGATCGACTTTCGGTGGTCCTCGCTCAGCAGGTACACCGAGACGGTGAGGGAGATGTACGTGCCCTTGCTCGACGGCACGACCTCGATGGAGTCCTGCGACACCTCGGTGCCCATGAGGCGGGTGAAGAGCGTGCGCACGTACTCCGAGAAGCCGTGCTCCTGCTTGCCCATGACCTTGAACGCGTAGACGGTCGGGTACTGAATGAGCGGCGGAGGCGCCTTCTGCTCCGGTTCGCTCACAGCAGGTTCGTCGCCAGCTCGGCCAGCGCGCTCCGTTCGCCCTTGTTCATGGTGATGTGGCCGGCGATGCGCTCGTTGCGGAAGCGATTCACCACGTGCACGAGGCCGTTGTTGGTCGAGTCCACGTAGGGGTTGTCGATCTGGTACGGGTCGCCCGTCAGCACGATCTTGGTCCCGTCACCGACGCGCGTGATGATCGTCTTCACCTCGTGGGGCGTCAGGTTCTGCGCCTCGTCGACGATGATGTACTGGTTCGGAATCGAGCGACCGCGAATGTAGGTGAGCGGCTCGATCTCGACGATGCCGAGATCCATCAGCTCGTGGTGCCCGCGGCCGGCCTTCTTGTCCGAGCGCGACAGGTTGAGCAGGTACTCGACGTTGTCGAAGATCGGCTGCATCCACGGGTTGAGCTTCTGCTCGACGTCACCGGGCAGGTAGCCGATGTCTTTTCCGAGCGGGAAGATCGGCCGGCTCACGAGCAGCTTCTGGTACGTGGCGTCTTCGGTCACCTTCGACAGGCCGGCGGCGATCGCGAGCAGCGTCTTGCCGGTGCCGGCCTTGCCCACGATGGTGACGAGCTTGATGTCGTCGTTGAGGAGCAGATCGAGGAGGAAGCCCTGCTCCATGTTGCGCGGGCGAATGCCCCAGGTGCCGTCCTTCACGCCGCGGTTGAGCGGCACGATCTTCTTCTGCGCACCGTCGAAGCGGCCCATGGCGGTGTGTGAGGGGTTCGCCGCGTCTTTGAGCAGCACGAACTCATTCGCCGAGAGCTTGGCGTCGAGCACCACTTCGGCGCCGGGCTTGTAGAGCTGGTTGATCACCTCGGCCGAGACCGTGTGCTCGCTCACGCCCGAGTACAGCTCGCTGATCTCGACCCGCTCGGGCTCGTAGTCTTCCGCCAACAACCCGAGGGCGTCGGCGCGAATACGAAGGTTGGTGTCCTTCGTGATGAAGACGGTCTGGGCCTGCGGGTCGCGCTGCCGGGTCTCGATGGCGACCGCGAGAATGCGGTTGTCCATCAGGCCGCCGTCGGCCATCGACTTGGGCAGATCGCGTTCGACGAAGCTGACCTTCAAGATGCCGCCGTTGGGCAGTGGAACGCCCTCGGCGAGCGTGCCCTCGACGCGGTGCATGTCGAGGTACCGGGCGATCTGGCGCGCGTTGCGGCCGAGCTCGCTCATGTCCTTCTTGAACTGGTCGAGCTCTTCGATGACGTAGATCGGAATCACGACCGTGTTGTCATCGAAGCTGTAGATCGACCTCGGGTCGTGCAGCAGAACGTTGGTGTCGAGAACGAAGTTCTTCCGCGACAAACAGCCCCCTGGAATTCAACCTGCGTGGAGTGCGGTGCGACGTCGATGAAGCACCCACAACATAGCCGCTCACACGTAGCGGATGAGCAGAATCGTGAAGTCGGCTTCGCCTTTTGGGCGCATCACCGTGACGCTGTCGCCCTGCTTCTTGCCGATGAGCGCGCGCGCCACCGGTGAGTCGATCGAGATGCGCAGCGTCTTGAGGTCGGTCTCGTCGGGGCCGACCAGTTGATACGTCGTCTTCGTCTCGTCTTCGTCGTTCTGCAGGGTGACGGTCGCGCCGAAGAAGACGCGGGTGACGTCTTTCTGGGCCTTCGGATCGATCACCGTGAGGTTCTCGACCCGCTTCTGCAGGAAGCGCAGGCGGCGATCGATCTCGCGCAGGCGGCGCTTGCCGTAGATGTACTCGGCGTTCTCCGAGCGATCGCCCAGCGCGGCGGCGGCAGAGACCTCGGCGGTCACCTTCGGGCGCTCCACCGTGAGCAGGTGGCGCAGCTCGGCCATCATCTTCTCCATGCCCGAGGGCGTGATGTAGAGCGTGCCTTTGGGCTTCTTCTCTTCTTCTTCGTCGTCGCCTTCATCGGCGTCGAGCGGGCCTTCTTCGTCGGAGCCTTCGGGCTCGTCGTCGTCGCTTCGCTTCCCCATGAACGTCAGGTACCGCGAGACGTGACGCGTGGGTAGCAGGTCGTGCTATGCGCGCACGCCATGCGCCGAATCGCTCTGGCTGTGCTCGCCACCGTCGCCATCGCTTGCGACAAGGTCGACTACATCGAGATCGCTCCCGCCGACGTCGAGTTCCAGAGCCGGGGCGAGTCGAAGAACCTGTCGGCCCGCTGCATGTCTCGCGCGGGCAAACGCGCCGAGCGCGCCATGGTCTCGTGGTCGGTGAAGGACCCCGAGATCGCCGAGGTGAGCGGCAAGGGCGTTCTCAAGCCGAAGAAGAGCGGCAACACCGAGGTCGTCGCCCACTACGAAGACGTCGAGGCCGCGATTCCCGTGAAGGTCTCGTTCGTCGAGAAGCTCGAGGTCGTGAACCCTGTCGTCACCATCAAGGAAGGCGCCGAGTCGGTGCCCATCCAGCTGAAATTCCTCGGGCTGAACAACCGCGACCTCGGAAAACGTGGCGCGACGTACACCCCGAAGGACAAGAAGGTCGCCGCCATCGTCGGAGGGAACGCCATTCTCCCGCTCGACCCTGGCAAGACGACGATCGACATTCAGGTTGACGGCATCGCCGCGTCGTTGGAAGTGACGGTCGAAGAAGACAAGGCGCTGAAGAAGAAGTGAGGAATCTCAGGAAACGCAAAAACAACAGGTGCGAGTCGCTAGCTCAGTTGGTAGAGCACCGGCCTTTTAAGCCGAGGGTCGGGGGTTCAAATCCCCCGCGACTCACCAGTCGGCCCCATCGTCTAGAGGCCTAGGACGTGGCCCTTTCAAGGCTAAAACTCGGGTTCGAATCCCGATGGGGTCAACACAACACGCGAGCCTGGCGGTCATGTGCCGCCAGGCTCGTCGTGTTTTCGGCGGGTCTCATGCTGGCCGCGTGCCCGTCGAAGGCAGAGCGGCAGCTGCAGCAGGGCCACCAACAGGCGAAGAAGGCGAAGTGGAGTGACGCCGCTGCCTCGTACCGCGCCGCTGCGATCGCCGATCCCACGAATGCCCATGCGCTGGCCCTGGCTGGCCTCGCGAACCTCGAGCTCGCAGATGCAGGAGCCGCGCTCGATTCGTTCTCGGCTGCGCTGCTGATCGATCCGCTCGACCCCAGCGCCCGACTCGGGCTGGCGGGGCTCGCGGTGCAGTCGATGGACGCTGGAGCCGCCCTGTCGATCATCGAGGGTATGACCGAGCCGTCGGCCGGCATCATTCGTGGCCGCGCGTTGCTGTTGCGGGGCGGCGCGGGTGACGCCGAGGCGGCGCTGGCCCAGGCGAGGGCGGTGACTGCGATCGCACCCGAGTCGATCGAAGCGCGCTACCTCGAGGGCTCTGCCCTGCTCGTGCTGGGCCGCTTCGCCGAGGCCCAGGCGGCGTTCGAGGCGCTCGAGAAGGCGTCGCGAGAGTCTCCGTTCGGCCCCTACGGGCTCGCGCGGGTGGCGGCGGCTCAGCGGCGCTCGACCGACGTGCTGCTGTACCTCAAGGCCGCGCGCACCGCGTCGAAGCAGGCCTGGCAGGCACGGGCGGTTGCAGCCGACCCGGCGTTCGCGTTTCTTGCGGGAACTCCCGCGTTCACCGAAGTGGTTGGGCCGTAGCCATGCTCCGAAACCTGTTCTGCATCTTCATCGCCGTCACGTGGACCAGCGTGCTGTTCCCGGTGACGGTGATCGTCTCGATCCTCACCCTCGACGTCTCGACGTCGCTCTTCGTCGTGCAGCGCATCTGGTCGCCCGTGCTGCTGTGGGCCGGCGGCGCGCAGTTCAAGGTGATCGGCCGCGAGAAGGCCGACTTCACCAAGCCCGCCATCTACGTCGCCAATCACCAGTCGACGCTCGACATTCCCGCGCTGTTCGTCGCGCTGCCCGTGGCCTTCCGCTTCGTCGCCAAGCAGCAGCTGAAATACGTGCCCTTCATGGGCTGGTACATGTCGATGGCGAAGTTCGTGTTCATCGATCGCCGCAACCACAAGCGCGCGGTGAAGTCGCTCGAGCTGGCCGCCAACCGCATTCGCAGCGGCATCTCGATCGCGATGTTCGCCGAGGGCACGCGTAGCGACGACTGCGCGATCATGCCTTTCAAGAAGGGCCCGTTCGCGCTGGCGATGAAGGCCGGGGTGCCGGTGGTGCCGGTGGCGATCGAGGGCTCGGGCAAGCTGATGCCGAAGAACTCGTGGAACATCACGCCCGGCCCCGTCACGGTGATGGTGGGAGAGCCGATCGACCCCGCGCAGTTCGGAGACGATCGCGAGGCGCTCATGAAGGCCGTGCGAGATCGCATCATCGATCTCTCGATGCAGATGGGTGGCAAAGGCGGAGACAAGTCGACGGTGGTGGCCCAGAAGGGCGCCGAGGGCGTCGCCCGTCGCGATCAGGCCACCGCATGACGCGCGGCCTGCTCGCGCTGCTGCTCCTCGGAGCGTGCGCAACCACCTCGACGACGGTGCTGTCGCCACGTGAGCAGGCGCTGGTGGCGCTCCAGAAGGGCAACGCCGCCGAGGCCGTGCGCGTGCTCGAGCCCTTGCACCGTGAGGCGCCGAACGATCTCGATCTGGCGCGCGCGTGGGCTGAGGCGAACGTGAAGAACGGCACGGGCCAACAGGTGCTCGCGCAGGCGGCGACTCGAGACACGGCGGTCTCCCACTACGTGCGCGGTCTCATCCTCTTCTCCAATGCGCGGGAGGCAGGGGCATCGGCGGTCGACGCGTTCAGGAAGGCCGTCGAGAAGGCCCCGAACGAAGGCGAGCTGCACTACCGCCTCGGCATCGCGCTGCTCGAGTCAGAGCAGTTCGAGCTCGCCCGAGAGAGCCTCGCCGCCGCGATCGAGCGCACGCCGGGCAAGACGAGCTGGCATCTCGCGTACGCGAAGGCGCTGCACCGGGTCGGCCGTTCGAGAGACGCGATCGCCTCGGTGCGCATGGTGGTGACTGGCGAGTGCACGGTGCAGGAGGCGGCGACGGCGCACGCGTTGATGGACGAGATCGCCGACCCGTTCGCCGGCTTTCCGAAGTCGGCCCGGCCGAAGCTCGATCAGGCCCTGGGGTGGATGCAGGTTGCCGACATTCCCCAACAGGCCATCACCGAGCTGGAAGACATCGCGCGCGAGTTCCCTGATCTCGGCGTCGTGCACGCCCTGCTCGGTCTCGCTGCGGCACGCGTTGATGATGCGGGGCGCGCGATCGAAGAGCTGAAACGCGCGATCGAGCTCTCTCCGGACGATGGCAAGGCGTACCTGTACCTCGCCGATCTCTACACCGCGCGGCAGCGCGCCTCTCAGGCGAAGGAGCTGTACGAGAAGGCGCTCGAGAAGAACCCGACCCTCGACGAGGCGTGGTTCAAGCTGGGCGACGCAGCGCTCGATCGGCAGGAACTCGAGAAGGCGCGCACGGCCTTTCGTACGGCTGCCCGCCTCAGGCCCGACAACTGGGCCTCGCGCGGCAAGCTGGCCCTCGTGTACCAGCTCGAGAGCAACTGGCCCGCCGCCGATCGCGAGCTCAAGGCCGAGCTCGAGCAGCGCCCTGACAACCTCGAGGCCACGCTGCGCCTGGGGCTGCTCCACACCGAGAAGTACCTGAAGGTGAAGACGGCGGCCGAGAAGCAGGCAGCGCAGACCGAGGCGGCAAAGTGGCTCGAGCAGGTGCTCGAAACGCAGCCCGAGAACGCGCTGGCGTCGCGGGCGCTGGAGCGCGTCAAACAGCCCTGAGTTTCGGCTACAGTCCCCGTCGTGGACGAGAAAGACGACAAGGGCATTCCGGAGTTCAGCCCCTCGGGCCTCGAGCTCGATCTGCCGCCTCCGCCGATGAAGTCGCAGCCGAGCAACCCGAACATGCGCGCGGTTCGCTCGGCAATGCGCGATCAGCCCCTGACGCCCGAGCCCAAGAAGCAGCTCGACAAGGCCGCCATCAAAGAAGGCGCGCTCGACACGCTGCTCAACTCGGTGTCGATCCTCTCGGAGATCGCCGAGGACTTCCGGACCAGCGATCGGTTCTTCAAATACAAGGCGTTCGTGCTGATCGCGTGGCTCTCGCTCTCGGTCACCAGCGTCGGCGTGGCGTGCGGCAACCAGGGCCCGTCGAACGACATCAACGCGGTGCTCGTCGCAGGTGGTGATGCGTCGCGGCCGGTGTACCTGGTGAAGAACGAGTCGCTCGAGGTCTGGCAGGACGTCGAGGTGCTGGTGAATGGGCAGTACCGCGCGACGCTGGCCCAGATGGAGGCGAACGGCGGGTCGATCGCGCTCTCTCCGGCCGTGCTCTTCGATGCGGTGGGGAAGAAGGCGCCCGCGAACCTCGTGATCACCGAGATCGTGGTGAACGTGAGCGAGCCGAACGAGTCCGTCACGCTGCTGCACGGCGGACAGATGGTGAAGTAGCGCGTCGTCTCAGCCGGCCGCGAGCGCGTCGGCCACCGTCACCAGCGTCGCGATGTCATCGGCGCCGTTGGGCAGATCGGGCAGCGCCATCGCCGTCGCGCCCTGCCCTGCCCGCTTCGTGAGCTCGCCCAGCAACGTGAAGTCACGCCTGGCGGCTGCCTGTTCGAGCTCGGCGAGGCCCTGCAGCTTCGGCAACCCGCTGCGCACGGCGTCGTTCGCGTCTGAAGGCAGCGACGGCATCGGCCGGTTCGCCTCGGTCGCGTGGCTGCGGTTGAGCACGAAGCCGCGGAACGGCAGCGCGAGCTCGCGCGTCTTGTCGTGAAAAAACGACGCCTCGGTCAACGCAGCCGGCGCCGGTGACGAGACGAGCAGGAACGCCACGTCGTCACCCGAGAGGAACCGCCGCATCTCGTTCACGTCGACGTTGAGCGACTGGAAGATGCTGGTGAACGTGCCGATGAAGCCGACGAACTCGTGGGCGAACTCTTCGCCGAAGACGGCCGAGAGGATCTTCTCGATCACGCGCGAGGCGGCGCGCGCCACCATGCTGTCTGACTTGGGAAGGAACGCCGAGATCGCGCGCGAATCGACGAGGCCCGAGAGCCGCCGGGGCGCTTCGAGGAAGTCGAGCGCGTTGCGCGACGGGGGCGTGTCGAGCACCACGAGATCGTAGCGGCCTTCGTGCACGAGGCGGTGCAGCGCCTCCATGGCCGTGTACTCGTGCATGCCCGCGACCATCGTCGAGACCTGCTGGTAGATGCGGTTCGTCAGAATGCGCTGCGCGTCGGCTTCGCTCTTCACGAGGCGGCGAACGGCGCCGTCAGAGACGAGCTTGATGTCGAGCATCCACGCGTCGAGCGTGCCGGTGGTGATGCCGGCCGCGTCGGAGCGCTCCTTCGGAATGCGCACGGGATCGGTCGGGTTGCGCGAGACCCCAAGCGTCTCGGCGAGTCGGCGCGACGGGTCGATCGTCAGCACCAGCACCTTGCGGCCCGCGCGCGCGGCGGCGATCGAAATGGCAGCGGCCGTGGTGGTCTTGCCCACGCCACCGGCGCCACAACAGACGATCACCTTCTTCTTTCGCAGCAGCTCGCCGATGCGCACGCCGGTCATCACGCACCTCCCGTCGGCAGC
>JBEOKA010000187.1:0-12759 GCA_040275325.1 Myxococcaceae bacterium
GCGCCGCCCCCTGCGCGCCCGGCCGCCGGTGGTGGCAAGCAGTCGCTCACCCTCGTGATGGCCAACCGCGACCCGTACAAGATGGTGACCGATGTCGTCACCATCGGCCGCGGCAAGACCTGCGAGTTCGTCATCGAGTCGAACAGGGTCAGCCGCGAGCACGCCCGCATTCTTCGTGAGGCGGGCGGCTTCGTGCTCGAAGACCTCAACTCGTCGAACGGCACCTTCTTCGGCCCCAACAAAGAGAAGGTCACCCGCCGCCCGATTCGCGACGGCGACGAGTTCACCTTCGGCACCGAGAAGGTGAAGTTCCAGATTCGCAAGTGACGGTCACTGCACCTCGAGCCCGCACCCTCCGATGACGGTGCTCGTGGTGTCGACCGACGGCATGCCCAGCTCGTAGCGACGAAAGCCGGGCTTCTCGAACACCATCGTTCCCCGCTCCGACGTGGGCGGGAAGTGCACGAAGCCCTCGGCGTCGGTCTGCCGTGGGCCCGCCAGCACGCGATTGCCCGGCGCCATCACCGTCACCTGGACACCGTCGATGGCCATCGAGGTGGCGAGCGTGCGGACGACGAACGACACGCCCTTGCGCAGGAAGCGGGCGTCAGCGCGAACCGTCTGGCCGGCCGCTGCGACGGGCACAGGCCGGGGGTTGGCTTCGTTGTAGAGGTCCGGCGGCACCTCGTCGACGAGCTGGTACGCGCCGCCCGGCGCGAGGTCGAACTCGAAGCGGCCATCGGCCTGCGTGGTGAAGGTGGCGAGGTCGCGGGAGCTGCCCGCGCGCCGCAGGTGCACGATGGCTCCGGCGATGGGCGTGTCGGGGTGCAGCACGCTGTTGAACAGGGCTCCCGGGTACTCGACGAGCACGCCCACCACCTTCGCACCTACGCCCGCGTCTTCGACGGCCGCGCCTGCATCGACGGCGCCCGCGTCGACTTCAGCCACACAGCTCACCCTCGCCTCGTCGAAGCGCTGGCCGACGGGGCACGCGCGCGAGAGGAAGCAGTCGGGGTTGCACGCGCCGGCCGGGCCGCCCGTGTTGCTCTCGATGCCGAAGTCGCACTCCTCGAAGGGCAGCTCGAGAAAGCCGTTTCCGCACGCGCTCGCGCGGGGGCCTGCATCAGGTGGAGTGCCCTCGTGAATCGAGAGCCGTGGATTGCCACAGTCACAGGCAGTGAGGGTGAGCAGAGACACGACGAGCTGAGGCGCGGGCAAGCGCATGGATTGGCACTCCGGAAGAGGTGTGCCCCTCTGATGCAACGTGCGACAGAAACGTGCAGCTCAGCGCACTTCGCGGCCGAGGCTGTCGCGTGGAGCGGTCGCGCGCAGCTGCTCGGCCACCTCCATCGCCTGCGCGAGCTCGAGCTCGGTGATGAGGCCGAGGAAGATGCCTGAGCGCATCACCGCCGCGGCGCGCACGACGCCGCGCTGCATCTTCGAGCGCGCGTCATCGAGCGTCTCGAAGGGGTCGATGACGGGCACCTCGCGAATGAGCACCGACGAGACGAAGCCCCACGAGCCCTTCGCGCGGGCGGCCTCGAGCAGGTCTTCGCGGCGCACGACTCCGACGAGGCGGCCGGCCTGTTCGACGGCGAAGACGGGGAGCGGCGACACCATCAACACCTGCACCGCTTCACCCAACGTGGTGCCGGGCTCGAAGCGCGGCGCGTAGGGCGTCACCACGTCGGTGGCGCGAATGAGCGCGAGCACCCGGTTCACCTTCGCCTCACGCACCTCGGCGCCAGCGCCGAAGAACACCACCAGCGCGATGAAGGGCAGCATCGGGCTCATGTTGGGCACGAAGAGCCAGAGGGCGACGAAGCCGACCGCGACGATGCGCGCCACCACCGCCGCGATGCGCGTCGCCCGCTCGGGCGCGAACACGTACGAGAGGAACGCGCGCAGCACGCGCCCACCATCCATCGGGAGCGCGGGCAGCATGTTGAAGACCGCGAGCCCCGCGTTCGCCGAGACCAGCATCACCCAGATGTGCTCGGCGCGCGGCGGCTCACGCATCACCGTCTGCGCCGCGGCCCACACCGTGTCCTGCCCCTCGAGCCACACGCCGAGACCCGCGAAGAGCACCGCCAGCACCACGTTCACGGCGGGGCCGGCGATGGCGATGAGCAGCTCCTGCGTGGGCGTCTTCGGGCGGTCTTTGAGCACCGCGACGCCGCCGATGGGCGTGAGCGTGATGTCAGTGACGGGAATGCCGAACGCCTTCGCGACGAAGGAGTGCCCGAGCTCGTGCAGCGCGATGCAGCCGAACACCGCCAGCGACATCACCGCGCCGAAGAGCGCGCCTCTGGTGCCGAAGACGAGCCACGGCCAGGCGCCCATCACCAGCACGAGCGCGAAGCTCAAGTGCAGGTTGATGTTGATGCCGCCGATGGTGGCGACGCGCCAGGAGCGATTCATGCCTCACCTCTAACCACCGAAACGCCGCGCACCCGCGAGGGCTGACTGAAAGGGCAGCTGGATCAGCGCGTGACGGTGAACAGCATCGAGTCGGTGGACGACGCGGGGAGCATTCCGGTGAACTCCTGAGGGGTGCCGGTGCCCGTCACCTGAATGCGGAAGGAGCCCGCGGCGCGGCCGTTGAAGTTGCGCACGTGGAACTTGTACGTGCCGGTAGGCGGCGTGCCTCGCCAGAAGATGTTCTCGACGTTGGTCGGGCGGCAGGTGCTGGAGCCCACGCAGGCGTCGACGTCGAGCTCGCCGCCGTCGTCACGCCGGTTGCCGTAGAAGAGGTGTTTGTTGTTGGGCGTGGTGACGTGCAGGTCGAAGTCCGAGGCCACCGTCCACGACAACGAGAACCGCAACTGGCCGTTGCCGACGCAGGTGCCGTCGAAACACGCGAGGCCCAACTGGCAGTCGCGCTGAGAGGTGCACTCAGTGCCCGAGCCGCCGTCGCCCGAGTACCCCACCTCGACCAGCTGGGGCCGGCGAAACGCGATGCGGCGACTGGTGACGGTGCGCTTCGAGGGCGAGTCCCACTGCGCGGTGACGTCGGCGCCGCTCGCGGTGTCGCAGAAGGGGTGCATGCCCTCGATGCACGAGAAGACGGTCTCGGCCTTGCCGAACTCGTCGAGCGTGGCCTCGGCGACGGTGAGGTTTCCGACGTCGGTGACGAAGCGCACGGTGCCCGAACCCACGGCGCCGGTGTCGGTCGTCGCTACGGCCGTGAGGGTGAGGAGCCCCTTCACGGTGTCGACGTCACTCCCAGGGCTGGCGCGAAGCTCGAGAATGGTCTCGCCCTTCATGGGTTGCGCAGCACACCCGGCCATCACCAGCAACGGCAGCACCCGACGAATCATGTCCTCATCCTACGCCCGAATGGCCTGCTGCGCATTTCAGCGTGGGTCGACGACCTCTTCCATCATCGGGAAGACGCGCTCACCCGCGAGCACCTGGCTCGAGAAGACGCCGAGGAAGGGCACCTTCTTGATCAAGGTCGCGGCGGGCGAGGCCGCGAGGGCGCGTTGCACCAGCACCTGTGACGCGCGCGCCATCGGGTCGCCGTCATCGTCGTCGTCCTGCGAGAGCAGCGTCTGTACGAAGGTCTTCTTCGGCGTGAAGAGCTCGAGCTTCACGGGCTCGTCGGCGGGCAGGCTGGCCTTCTCTTTGGCGAGGGCGACGGCGGCGTCGACGCCACCGAGGCGGTCGACGAGGCCCTTCTCGAGGGCTTCATCACCCAGCCACGTGCGGCCCTGCGCGACGGGCTCGAGCTCGTCGTACGTCTTGTGGCGGCCCTTCGCGGCGAGCTCGACGAAGCGCTTGTACGAGCCGAGCAGGTCGTCGTCGAAGGCCTTCGCCTCGTCGTCCGTCATCTTGCGCGCGCCGATGATGGCGTCGGCGTGAGGCCCGGCCTTGAAGGTCTCGTTGTTGAGGTCGAGCTTCTCGTAGAGCGGCCCGAGGTTGGGCACGACGGCGAAGATGCCGATGCTGCCGGTGTACGTGCTGGGCTGCGCGACGATGGCCGTCGCATCCATCGAGACCCAGTAGCCGCCCGAGGCCGCGACGTCTGACATCGAGACGATGACGGGCTTCTTCGCGCGGGCCTTCTCGACCTCGCGGCGCACGTAGTCGCAGCCCAGCCCCGCGCCGCCGGGAGAGTCGACGCGGAAGATGATGGCCTTCACGTCGTCGTCTTCGACGGCCTTGCGCAGCGACTGGATGATGGGGTCTGCGCCCTGCGCGTCACCGCCCGAGAACGGGTCGACGCCGCCCTTGCCCGCGACGATGAGGCCCACCGAGTAGATGAGCGCGAAGGTGTGTTTGCCCTCTTTGAGGCCGGCCTGCTTGCCCGAGACGCGGCGGTACTTCGCGGCCGAGATGAACTTCACCTTCTCGTCGGGCTTCACGCCGGTTCTCGTGCGCAGGTCGTCTTCCACCTCGTCCCAGTAGGCGACGCGATCGATGAGCTTCTTCTCGAGCGCCCAGTCAGCCTTCGCGCCTGCCTCGTCGATGAGCGCGCGCACCTGCGTGGCCTCGAGCTTGCGGTGCTTCGCCACGGCGTCGACGAAGTGCCCGAAGCCGCGCTCGAGGTTGCCGCTGATCATCTCCTTCACGGGGTCGGTGAACGCCTTGCGGCCGAACTGCTCACCCGAGCCAGACTTGTACTTGCCGAAGCGGAAGTACTGCACCTCGATGCCCAGCTTCTCGAGCAGGCCCGGGTAGTGCGCGAGGTCGGTGGCGAAGCCGTTGAACTCGAAGCGCGAGTCCTTCGGCATGACGATCTGATCAGCCGCGATGGCCAGGGCGTACTCGCGCTCGGTCATGTACTCGCTCCACGCGATGACGAACTTGCCGCTCTGCTTGAAGGCGACGATGGCGTCGCGCAGCTCTTCGATTTTGGCCGGGCCGACCTGCAGCGGCGACAGCTCGAGGAGCACGCCCTTGATGCGCTTGTCCGACGCGGCCTTCTTCAGGTTGAAGACGTGCTGCTGAACGGTGACGGGCTTGGGGCCGAAGAGCTCGTCGAGGCCTTCGCTCTGCACGTACTCGGGAATGACGCCGCCGAGCTTGAGCTTGAGCACCGCGTCGTCATCGACGGAGGCTCCACCGCCACCACCTGCCGCAGCGATGGCCGTGGCGACGATGGTGAGCAGCACGAAGCCACCGCAGCCGATGAAGAGCCAGGGCGCCGAGCGCTTCTTCGGCGCGGGCGGCGGTGTGACGACGGGCCGGGGCGCCGGCTGGGGAAAGGAGGGCGCACTGCCTTCGGGCGACGTCGGTTCGCTCATGGAGGCGAGGACGTAGTGCCCACCGTCGCGCGGGGCAACGACGATGCTCCCGTCAGATCGACGAGGCGCGACGCAGGCGTTCCCGCGTGGCCACGACGCGATCGAGCGCCTCGGTCACGCCCCTGTCGCCGGGCACGAAGCACAGCGCGAGGCGCAGGTTGGTCTCGGCCGACTGCAAGAGCCCGAGCGCTTCGTCCGAGTGAGCGGCGTTCGAGAGCAGCGTGAGCCGCTCCTGCGCGTTGGACGGCAGGTAGCGGGTGTGGGTCGCGAGACGAGTCGAGGTCATGGAGTGCTCCGCGGCGAGGGAAGTGCGGAGTGTGAGCTCCATGACGAAATCGCCCTGCGTCGTCGTGGCTCCGGCTTCACTGTCTCACGGCTGGTGTTGGAGTGCGAACTGGCACACGCTGGACCTGCCCGTTGAGGAGACCAGTCATGCTGCCAGCGACGCGGTTGGCGTGGCTTCGCGAAGCCGCAGCGTCGTGGCCCGCGCCGACGGCGAAAGACCCCTGGCCGGTTCTCTTCTCGGGGTGTCTCGCCGGGCTTCGGTGTGGTGTCGACGGTACGGACAACGGGCCGCACCCGCTGATGGTGCGCGTGACGCAGCTGCCCACGGTGAGGTGCGTCGCGTTCTGCCCGGAAGACCTCGCGCTCGGCACGCCGAGAGGGCTGCCGGACCTGACGGGCGGAGATGGCTTCGACGTGCTCGACGGCCGCGCGCAGGTTCGGCTCGACGACGGTCGCGATGTCACCGCCGAGCTGGTGCGAGCTGCGCACGAGATGGTGAAGGTCGCGCAGCGCGAGCAGGTGCGCTTCGCCATCATGATGGACATGAGCGCCGCGTGTGGCTCGCAGGTCATCTCGGACGGCCCGCGGCTGGTGCCCGAGCGGCGTTATCGCATCGGCTTCGGCGTCGCGGCGGCGGCCTTGTCGCGCGCGCGTGTTCCGGTCGTGGCGCAGCGAGACCTGTTCACGCTCGACATGTTGTTGCGGCGGCTCGACCCATCAGGGCCGCGCCTCGATGACGCGGTCGATCACCACGAGCGGCCCTGGTACCGGGAGCACTTCAAGGTCTGAAACGTGACTCCGGGCTCGCGGCGAGGGTGCGGGTTCGTTCGTCGAGCCACGGCGTGAACGACGCGTCGTGTTCACACGGGCCCGGGTTCAATCGCAGCAACACCGCGCCGTGGTCGACGGCGACGACTTCACCCGTGCGGGTGCCCTCTTCGACGATGACGTAGTTGTAGAAGCGGCTCGCCTCGTCGGGCAGCGGGGCTTCGTAGAAGGGCACGTCACGGTGCAGCGCGAAGTACGCGAACGTGGCGCCGCGCGAGCCGAGCGTGAGGCCGAGACCGCACAGGTCGGGGCGACGACCCGCGACCATCATGAGCCGTGTCACCGGGCCCCCCGAGTCGTACGCGCTCACGGAATCCCACCCGCCGATTTGCTGAAAGGTGAGCGTGTGAAACGTGGCGAACGACCAGGCGCTCGTCAGCAGCAGCGCCACCGCGCTCACGACGCCGAGCTGCCAGCGCCGCCACGAGAGCAGCTGCTCGACACCGGCAGCGGCGCCCGCACAGACGAGGGGCAGGAACGGCACGATGAAGCGAAGCTCTTTGTGCGGCAGTGCGATGTGCCCGAGCAGGAACGCGAGCGCGAGCCCCATGACGGCGGGCGAACGACGAACCCCCAGCACCGCGAGGCCGGCGATGAGCACCCAGTGGAGCCCGAGGCTCTTCACGAGGTACTTCGTGTAGAACGCCGGTGGAGCGGTGCCCCACTCGGCGGCGCGGCCCTCGATGAGGTTGAAGCGCAGGTAGTAGATACCCGAGTGCAGGAAGCTGCCCCACGCGAACAGGTCGAGCAGCCCGTAGACGACGGCCCAGCCGCAGAGCACGCCGAACACCACCAGCGCGTCACCTTTGCGACGTTGCGCGAGCAGCATCACCACGGCGCCGGCCGCGAAGAGCCCGCAGTGGATTCGCAAGATGACGGCGAGGCCGAGCAGAGACGCGCCGAGGACGAGCTTCTTGCGACTCGGCGTCTCGAGCAGCAGCGCGAGGCCCCACGTGACGGGCAGCGCCGAGGCGACCTCACTCATCGCGCGCGGTGAGAAGTAGATGGCGAGGCTCATCCAACAGAAGGCGAGGGTGCCGACGACGGCCGAGGGCAACGAGCAGCCGGTCGCGCGCGCGAGCCGGTACACGCCCCACACGGTGCCCACCGACGAGAGCGCGAAGAGCACGCGCACCACCGGCACGTAGATGAACGGGTCATCGAGCTTCAGGGCCGCGAGCGCCTCGAGCACCAGCGCGATGGCGCCCGGCAGCAGTACGTTGCGCGCGCCGACGACGAACTCCCAGGCCACCATCGAGTAGCCGAACGCCATGCGGTGCGCCGGCTCGATGGACTGGAAGACCTCGTCTGGCCAGTAGAGGCCGTGGTCGGTGAAGGCGAGCCACAGCCGGGCGGCCGCGCCGGTGACGAGGCCCACCGCGAGCAGCACGCGCCACGGCAGGGGTCTGGTCCACCACGAGGGGAGCACGC
Organism: Myxococcaceae bacterium; assembly: GCA_040275325.1. Taxonomy (GTDB): domain Bacteria; phylum Myxococcota; class Myxococcia; order Myxococcales; family Myxococcaceae; genus Xiheimicrobium. The sequence goes on from JBEOKA010000187.1 coordinate 7,794, forward strand.
GCCGCTCCCTCGCACGCCTCGTCGTGCGTGTCGCGCCTCAGAAGCGCAGGGTGATGGCTGCCTCCGATTGACCGCCTCCGTAGAAGACGCGCAGCCCCGCTGGCTGTGGGCCGACCTCGGCGGTGAAGCACGTCTTCCCCGCACGACGCAGCGGCGTGCCGGTGGCTCCATCGATGACGACGCGCAGCGGGTTGCCCGAGGGCCGAACGAAGGGCTCGGCGAAGCGGAGCGCCGGGCTCGACGAGACGTCTGTCGGCCCCTGCCCGAAGTCGGCCGTCACGCCGAGGTCGAGGCAGATGGTCTGCACGCCGAACGCTCCGACGCGCAGCTCCGTCGGCAGGGTGAGCTGCACGGTCGGGGTTCGCGTCGCGACGACGAAGCCGAAGGCGTCGCAGCGCCCGCCCGCGCAGGCGACGATGGCCCCATCACCCGGTGCGGTGGCGCAGAAGCGCAGCGGGGCGCCGCGCTGCTCGAGGCCGGTGCCCGTCACGGTGACCGAGGCCTCGGCGTCGATGCGTCGCAGGCTCGCCTTCGAGCCGACCAGCTCCAGCGCCCAGAGCGACGTGGTGAAGCAGGCCCCGACGTCGAGCCGCTGCAAGGAGCGGCTGTCGTCTGGCAACAGCACGCCGTCGTCGTTCAGCGGCAGGCCGAACACGATGGACGACGGAGCTCCCGGCGCGACGACCTCGACGATGCGCTGCGCTTCGGCGACCACCCGGGAGCCCACTCGATACGTTGCGCGCAACGTGGCGCTGCCCGGCCGCAGGGCGCTGATGACGTGACCGGGTCCGATGGCGACGGTGGCAGCGTCACTCGACGAGAGGTCGACGAACTCGAGCGCGGGGGTGGTGCCCGCTGTCGCAGGAAGGCCGGGCGGCCACTGCAGCTCGAAGCTCGTCGCGAGCTGTCGGCGCTCGCCCACCGAGAGCTGCGCTTCGCTCACCGAAGGGAAGGTCGAGGGGGCGCGCAGCGCGAGGCTGCCGGTCGCGACGGGGCCCGCTGGCAGCCCGACGACGGTGACGAGCGCGGTGCCGATGAGGCTCGAGCGCCCGGCGGGGTCGGTCACCTTGAGCCGAATCGACTCGGTGCCCGGCGTCAGGCCCAACACGGCGCCTGCGCAGTTCGCGTTGGTGCTCGTCTGCACGTGCCCGCCGGGGCTCTCCCAGCTGATCTGAAAGCCTGCGCGGTCGATGCGCACGCTCCTCGCGACGGGCACCGTGTAGCTCGCGTCGAGAATGAGGGAGGCGGTGCGCCCATCTGCATACGAGACCGTGATGGAGGGACAGGCCGTGAGCCCCTCGACGACGGTGAGCGGTTGAATGAGCGCCGTCACCGGCAGCTCGACGGCTCCGGCGTCGTGTGACGTCGACACGCCCGCGTCGTTCGTGCCGGCATCGGTGGCCTCGACACAGCACTTGCCCTCGACCGCCCCACACCCAGCCAATGCCACCATCACGACGAGCAGAACGCGCATGGGCGGCTTGGTGCACCAGGCGGTCTGCTCCATTCACAAAGAAGCTCACCGACGGTGGTCGACGATCTGCAGCTGCGTCTGCATGCCGCCCGGCGCGACGAGCTTGGCGGTCAGCGCGAAGTCCTGGCCGACGGTGAGCTCGAGGCTGGGCGTGACGTTGGGCGTGGTGCGCCACTCCTCCGAGATGTGCACGGTGCCGATGATCTCGCGGTCGACCGACGTCTGGTCGAGCGACTCGAACACGAGCAGCGGCACGGGCGCGCTCCACGTCGGCAGGTTGTCGAGGGTGATGGTCTTCACGCAGGGCACGGGCGTGTTGGAGGGGATGACCTCGACGCTGCGCCCACCGGGCAACATGATGCTGATGGGCATGGCGATGACGTCGCTGAGGCCCGAGGCGTTGGTGCGCGAGAGGTTGCGGCCGAGAATCGCCGCGCCGACGGCCACGCCGAGCTCGGGGTGAACGTCTTTCTCTGACGACAGCCGCGGGAAGTGCGCGAGGCGTTTTCGCACGACGGGCATGCGCGTCTGGCCGCCGACCAGCACGAGCTCGTCGATGTCTTCGGCTTTGAGCTTCGCGCGGGTGAGCAAGTCGTCGCAGGCCGAGACGCAGCGCTCGACGAGCGGAGCGACCAATTCCTCGAGCTCGTCACGGGTCAGCTTCTTCTGCAGGTCGACGAAGCTGCCGTCGGGCCGCTGCGCCACCACGGGCACGCGCACGTCGACGACCTCGGCGCGCGAGAGCTGAATCTTGGCGTACTCGGCGGCGAGGGCGAGGCGCTGCATGACGGTTCGGCTCTCACGCACCGAGATGCCTGCGTGCTGCTCGAGGTGTGCGGCGAAGGCGTCGGCGAGGCGCTCGTCGAAGTCGGAGCCTCCGAGGAAGGCGTCGCCGCCGGTGGCCAGCACCTTCACCACGCGCGCCTCGACGCGCAGCAACGTGGCGTCGAACGTGCCGCCGCCGAGGTCGAAGATGAGCACCGTCTGCTTCGGGCTGCGCAGGTTCGCGTAGAAGAGCGCGGCGGCGGTGGGCTCGTTGACGATGGCGCGCACGGTGAGGCCGGCGTGCTCGGCGGCGCGGCGAACGGCTTCACGTTGGCGAACGCTCGCGTGGGCGGGCACCGTCATCACGCACTGGCTGAACGGGTGCTTCGCCGCGCGCGTGGCCTTGGCGACGATGTCCTACACGATGACGGTGGCGACGTCGACGAGGGGAATCATCTGGCCGTAGATGAGCGCGGCCGTGTAGCCGTCGGCGCCTTCGACGAGGTCGAACGCGAAGCGGCCTTTGTGCTGCGAGACGTACTCGGAGTTGAAGCGGCGGCCGATGAAGCGCTTGGTGCCGAAGAGGGTGTGCTTGGCGTCGTCGACCAGCTGGGTCTTCGCGGCCTGACCGACGAGGCACTTGGTGGAGTCAGCCGAGGGGAACCAGACGACCGACGGCAGCACGGCGGACTTGTCGGTGACGGGCACGACCTTGAGGCGGCCGGTCTGGTCGAACCACGCGGCCGAGGTGTTGGTGGTGCCGAAGTCGATGCCGAGGACGGGCTCCATCGCGCTCCTTGAAGGGCCCGGGAACTGGCGCCGCGGTTCGATGCCTGGGCCCCGCCGCCTCCAGACGCCCTGAGGCTACTCGGGTCGTGTCGTGGGCCAAGCCGAAAGACCGCTGTGGGTCTCACGCTCTCAAAGACCTCCACAGGAGCAGAGTGGCCACCGCGCCGAGCAGATGCCACGCGGCGTGGCCCTGCAGCAGGCTGTGCGGCTCACAGACGAGCTTCTTCAGGTCGAGCACCCAGATGGCGAAGGCGAGCGCCTGGGTCGCGAGCGCACCGAGGAGAAAGCGCAGGCCGTTGACGCGAAGGCGCTTCAGGCGAACGACGACCTCGGTGACGACGACGCCCGCGAGCGCGAGGCCGAAGGCGTGACGACGCACGGCGGGCACCGTGACCAGCAGCACGCCGAGGGCAAGGTTCGACGCGACGTAGAGCGGGAGCGCGCGCGAGACCGGCGGCCGACGCAGCGCTTCGACGTTCACCATCAGCGCGAGCAGCACCACGAGGTACATCGACTGCACGTCGAGCGTCTGGCCGAAGAAGGTGAGCGACGCGTGGTACAGCGCGCTGGTCACGCCGACGAGCATGACGGCGACGATGAAGGTGAGGGCTTCAGCCGAGGTGAGGGAGCCGCGCGCGCGTTCCCTTCGCCACTGGCTGAGCATCAGCAGCGCCACCACACAGAAGCCGAGGCTGGACCAGGTGTTCGAGGGCTGACGAACGAGCCCGTCGCCGACGGCTTCACAGAAGCAGGCGTCGGGCAGACAGATTGCTGGGCTCAGTCCTTCCCAAGGGCTCACGGCGCCACAGTGTGCCCGATCGCTGCGGGAGAACGAGGAGTGACGAGTTGCACGGCGGTCGAGGATGTTCTCACAATGACCGCCATGCGAGTGAAGGCGACGGTGGTGGGCAACACGCTCGTGGTGGACAGCGATATCGGACTCGCTGAGGGCGCTCGCGTCGAGGTGGTGCTGCGCGCCGTCGGTGACGACGAGAGTTCTCCTTGGGACGTGTCCGACGAAGACTGGGCAGAGCTTCAGACCGCGATGGATGAGGCTGAGACGACCGAAGGCATTCCGGCTGAGGTCGCCCTCGCTGAACTCCGGGCGATGAAGTAGCCGATGCGTGTCGTGCTCATGCCGCGCGCGATGGCGGCGCTCCGACGCATGGTTCGACGTTGGCGCGACACGGCACGAATTCCCGAGGTCTTCGAACAGGACATCACTCTTGCGTTGCAGCGCATTGCCGCTGCTCAACATCAGCGCCTGTTGCTCGCCGCACCGCGCGTCGCACGCTGTACCGAGTTGCCGCAACGAAGACGAAGCTCCATCTCTATTTTGTCATCGACGACGCGCTGGGGGGTGGCCAAAGTTCTCGATGTGTGGAGTCAATACCGGTCGCGTCCGCCAAAGTTGTGAAGGAGCGAAGCACGCCGCTCAACTGGAAGTACGCGTTCGATGGCCAGAACCGAAGACGGGCCGCTCGAAGCAGCTGCTTGAGGAAGTTCGAGAGGGCGGGACGGTTGGGGCTCCTGATACGATTGAGGGGTACGTCTACCTCGGTGGCCAGCCCGTCGTCATCTCGCGGGCGTTGTACAACCGAGCCACCAACCAGCGAGATTCGAGTTCGGCGAACTGCGGCGAGATGCTGCACGACGTCGGTCAGTGTCATGTGGTTGGAGGTGCCCAGTGTTCGACCCTGTTGTTGCTTCGATGGAATCGGTACAACGATTGAGTGATACAGATGACTACGCGTTCTTGCTGACCAGAGTCGCGCTGCAGGCATTGTGGGATGATCCAGTGCCAGGTGCAGTTGAGGCCGCTGCAGGTGCCGTCCTTGCGTCGAGTGACTCCTTGATGGAGTTGGGGCCTGAAGTGATTGATGCGGCTCTTTCAACTACTCAGACCGGCGGGCGTCTCGAGCGTTTGGTGCGCGGGCT